>NZ_JABAFQ010000006.1 GCF_012843705.1 Fusobacterium sp. FSA-380-WT-3A
TAACACTTACCGTTATTTAAACACCAAAATATGGTTGTTTGCTTGTCATATATCTCTATTCTGTTGTTAATGTCCTTAGTTCCGTATCTCACGGACAAGATTAATTATACCTTAGAAATTAAAATATGTCAACATATTTTTAAAATATTTTTATGTTTTTATTTTTTTTCTTTATTTTCCAATATTTTTTAATAATTTTAAATCAATTTGATGAAAAATATAATATAAAAATTACACTTTATCTTTAAAATTAAAATTTTAAGGTAAAGTGTAATTTAATATTTTATTTAGTCTATTATAATAGCTCTTTCTTTTAATATTTCTGGTAATTCTATTCCTAATTCCTTCATAGAAGTTCTATTAATTAATAAAACTGTATTTTCTAATGTTTCAATTGGTATATCATTAGGTTTTTTACCATTTAATATTTCTATAGCCATTTCACCAGCTTGATATCCTGAATTTTTATAACTAATAGTTTCAGTCGCTAGTGCTCCTTGTTTTATTTGATCCTCTATACAGCCTATTACTGGAACTTTATTTTCTTTTGCTTTTGATAATACAAGTGGTGTAGCCGCTACTATTAAATTATCAGTTGGTGTATAAAGAACATCTACTTCTTTTAAAATTACATCCATTGCTTGACCTATTTCATTTATATTTGTTATGCCTTTTTCTACAATTTCGTACCCATATTTATTACTTTCTTTTTTTAATATATCTACTAATACTAAAGAATTTTCTTCGCTTGTATTGTATACAACACCTATTTTTTTAGCAGTTGGTAATAAAATTTTTATAAGTTCTACCTGTTTTTCTACTGGAGCCATATCACTAACTCCTGTTACATTAGCTCCTATAAGTCCTGCAGATATTGGATCTGTTACAGCCGCTACAATTATAGGTATTTCTTTTGTTACATTATACATTGCTTGAGAAGATGGTGTTGATATTGCCAAAACTAAATCTTTTTTATCTTGAACATATGAATTTGCTATAGTTTGTGCAGTACCAAAATCTCCTTGAGCATTTTGATAATCTATTTCAACTTTTGTTTCATCATATCCTTTATCTTTTAAACACTCCTTAAAACCTACTACAACCTCATCCAAAGCAGCATGCTCTATTATTTGTGTTATTCCAATTTTTATCTTTTCTTCTTTTTTTTCTCCACATCCAACTAATACTCCTAATATTGATAAAATTAATAATATTTTTTTCATCATCTTCATTTCCTCCTAAAATTAAAAATTTATTTATGAAATAATAATAACATATTTTAATTTTAGTTTATAGATAACAATTTTTTTATTTTTTTGTTCTCTATTTCTATCAATTTTATTTTCTATTTATTTATTTTCACAATTATTAGAATAATTAAAATTGTTCGATATTTATTTATTTTCTTAATAATTACAAGTCTCTTAATAGAATTTTTATCTTTTTAATATAATATACTTTTACTTTTTTACAAAAAATAACTTAAAAACCTTTTAATACTTTTTCTCCTTATTATTTTAATAAATTCAAAATTCTTTATACAATATCAATCTTTTTTTTAATTATAATTTTTTTAATTTCTTTTCTTATCTTTTTGATAAATTTTTTTATCATAAATATAAATTTCTCTATATTTTATCTATTTTTATCATATTTTGATAATTTTTCTAAACTGTTCTCTCCTATATCTTTTTAATTTTCTATAAATTTTAGTTAAAAATTATAATTTCTTATATAATAAAAAAAAGATTGATAAAGTGATCTATTTATCAATCTTTTTTTATTCTTATTTAAAATTTAACACTAAATGAACTTTACAAATAAAGGTACTAATACTAAAGAAACTATTGTCATTAATTTTATTAAGATATTTAAAGCTGGTCCAGAAGTGTCTTTAAATGGATCTCCTACTGTATCTCCAACAACTGCTGCTTTATGTCTATCTGATCCTTTTTTATCTCCTTTATATCCACCTTCAATTTGCTTCTTACCATTATCCCAAGCTCCACCAGCATTTGCCATCATTATAGCCATTAATATTCCTGTAACTAATGCTCCTGCTAATAATCCTCCTAATGCTTCAACAGACCAAAGTCCAACAACAACTGGAGCTACTATAGCCAATATTCCTGGAACTATCATTTGTTTTAATGATGAATGTGTAGAAATTTCAACACATTTTCTATAATCAGGTTTTGCTTTTTTCTCCATAATTCCTGGGATTTCTCTAAATTGTCTTCTAACTTCTTCAACCATTTCCATTGCAGCTTTTCCTACTGCTGTCATAGTTAATGCAGAGAATAAGAATGTTAACATTCCTCCTATAAATAATCCAACAATTACATCTGGATTAGTTACATCTATTCTTAATTCATCAGCTGTTAAATTATTAACTGCTTCTCTATAAGATGCAAATAATGATAAAGCTGTTAATGCTGCAGACCCTACTGCAAATCCTTTTCCTACTGCTGCTGTAGAGTTTCCTACTGCATCTAATTTATCTGTACATTCTCTTACTTCGTGAGGTAATTCAGACATTTCTGCTATTCCACCAGCATTATCTGCTACTGGTCCATAAGCATCAACTGCTACTACCATTCCTGTAGTTGCTAACATTCCGACTGCTGCTATAGCGATTCCATATAATCCAGCTGTTTTAAATGCTACTAAAATTGCTGCTGATATAACAATAATAGGTGCTACTGTAGATTCCATTCCAACTGCTAATCCTTCTATTATAGCTGTAGCTGCTCCTGTTCCTGCAGCATCAGAAATTCTATTAACAGCTGTTTTTCCTGTATCTGTATATATTCCTGTAAAGTAAGCTATTAATATACCAGCTACCAATCCAGCAACAATAGCCCAAAATACTCCCATAGGCATTGCTAAAAATTTAACAATTCCAAAAGATGCTACTATCGTTAAAATTCCAGCTATTCTTGTTCCACCTTCTAATTTAGCATGTACTTTACTTGGGTCATCTGTTTTTACTGTTACAGTTGCTAAAATTGAAGCTATAATTCCAAATCCTGATAATAAAATTGGAGCTACTACATACCCCATATTATTTAATTGTTGAGCTGTTAAAAATCCTAATGTTACAGCTGCAATTATAGAACCAACATAAGATTCAAATAAGTCTGCTCCCATACCTGCAACGTCTCCAACGTTATCTCCAACGTTATCAGCTATTGTTGCTGGGTTTCTTGGGTCATCCTCAGGAATTCCTGCTTCTACTTTTCCAACTAAGTCAGCTCCAACGTCAGCAGCTTTAGTATAAATTCCTCCTCCAACTCTTGCAAATAATGCTATTGAAGAAGCTCCCATTCCAAATCCTGTTAAATCAGCAAATGCTGTTGCATCTTGACCAAATACTAACATTAATAAAGATAACATTAACATTCCTAATCCAACAACTGAAAGTCCCATAACTGCTCCACCAGAGAAGGCAACGTCTAAGGCTTTTGCTAATCCTCCTTCTTTGGCAGCAATTGAAGTTCTTCCATTTGCTTTAGTAGCTATTCTCATTCCAATGTTACCTGCTAATGCTGATGTAACTGCTCCTAATACAAATGCTATTGCTGTGTTTACAGAAATAAAAAATCCTAATATTACAGCTACTCCGACAACAAACCAAACTAAAATTTTATATTCTGCTACTAAGAAAGCCATTGCTCCTTCTCTTATAGCCTCTGTTATTTCAGCAACTCTTGGTATGTTGATTTCATAACTTTCAACTTTTTTAGAATAGAAAAATGCTGCTATTAAAGCTAATATTCCAGCACCTATTCCTAGATACAATATTTGTTCCATTTTAACCTCCTAAAAATTTTTCATACCTTATTATTATATTAATTTCTTAAAATATTTTCAAGTTTTTTCTTATTAAATTTTAAAATTTTTTGATTTTGTTATACTATTATCAGTTTTTACGATTAAAAATTCAACATTATTTTCATTAGAAAAATTTTTTATCTTTTCTTCAGTCATTCCAAAAAAGCTTGTTGAATAAATGTCAGCTAAAAAAGCAGATGAACAAATAACTACAACCATTCTCTTGTCATTTATTGGATATCCAGTATTTTTATTCATTATATGATGATATTTTTCTCCTGATATTTCTACATATGTTTGATAATCTCCAGAAACTCCTATGGATTTATCTTTAATCTCTAGTACTCCTAACCTTTCATTTTGATTTTTAGGATTTTGTAATCCTATTTTCCAAGAACTTCCATCCATTTTTCCATTTATAGTTGCAATACTAGAAATCGAAGAAATAAAACCATTTCTTATACCATTTTCTCTTAAAATTTCTTTTGCTCTATCTAAAGCATATCCTTTTAAAAACGAACCTGTATCAATTTTTATATTCTTTTCTTTAGTTAAAATTCCATCTTTTATTTTTACTTTAGAAAAATCTATATTTTTTTTAACTTCTTCTATTTCTTTTTGACTTGGAACTGATTTTCTTGCTTCTTCACCAAATCCCCATAACTTCAATAAAGGTTCTATTGTTATATCATATATACCATCTGTTACTTCATACATCTTCTGTATTTCATTAAAGATATATTTTCCTTCTTCATCTAACTCTATTTTTTCAATTTCAGAATTATTAAGTTTATATATTAATGAATTTTTATTCTTACTATTATATTTATTATCTATTCTTGCTATTTCATTAAAAGCTTTTTCCATAATTGAATTAGCTTTTTCTTTATTATCAGAGTAGATTATCATTTGAATATAAGTACCAAATAAAAATCTTTCTTGAGTAAATTTTTCTGGTGTTTTTTTACATCCAATTATTGAAATAATAAAAAATATTAAGAATAAATTTTTTAAGAATTTATTAGTCTTCAACTTTTTCATCTTTTTCATATGCATAAGTTATTTTTCCTTCAACTAATTCTTTAAAAACTTTTTTCATTAAAGGATCTTTTTTATTTGTTTTTACTAAAAGAGGTTTTCCTTTTATAATTTCTCTCATTCTTTTTCCTGTTGTTAATGTTAAAATATATTTGTTTGGAATTTTTTCTAATAATAAATCATATGTTATTTCTTGTTTCATTATTTTTCCTCCTCTTTACTTCTTATTATATTAATTAATTCTTCACAAGATTTTTCAACTGTATAATTAATTATTGTTGTATCATACTCTTTTTCATATTCTAGTTCTTTTAATGAATTTTTTAATCTTAATTGAATAGTTTCTTCACTGTCAGTTTTTCTACCTCTTAATCTTTGTTCTAATTCTTCTTTTGTTGGAGTTTTAAAAAATATCATATTAGCATTTGGATATTTTGCTTTTACTTGTAATCCACCCTGTACATCTATTTCTAATATTACATTTTCTCCACTTGCTAATCTATTTTCTACTTCAGATTTTAAAGTACCATAATAATTTTCATGTACTTTTGCATATTCTAAAAATTCATCATTTTTTAATCTTTTTTCAAACTCTTCTATAGTAAGAAAATAATAATCTTTTCCATCTACTTCTCCAACTCTTGGTTTCCTAGTAGTAGCAGATGTAGCTAAATTTATATTTAACATTTTCCTGACAAGTCTACATATTGTTGATTTTCCAGCTCCACTTGGTCCTGAAACTACAAATAAATTTCCTTTACTCATAATTTTCCTCCGTATTTCTATTCCAATTTGATTATTCTATATTCATTGCTTGTTCTCTAATTTTTTCAATTTCATTTTTACATTCTACAACAATTTTTGAAATTTCATATGAAGATGATTTTACTCCTGTAGTATTTAACTCTCTAAAAATTTCTTGTAAAATAAAATCTATTTTTTTACCTACTATCTTATCCTCAGATTTTATTTCTATTTCTAATTGCTTTAAATGACTATCTAGTCTTGATATCTCTTCAGATATATCACTTCTATCTGTAAAAAGTAATATTTCTTTTAAAATATCTTCTTCATTAAAAGAAACTTCTTCTTTTATATTTTCTAATCTTTTTAATAATTTTTCTTTATAAATAGCAACAACTTGATTTTTATATTTTTTTATTTCAGTTATTCTTTCTTTTATAAATTCAAGTCTTTCTATAAAGTATTTTTTTAATCTATTTCCTTCTGTATCTTTAAATTCTAAAAATTCTTCTAATAAATTATCTAGTTTAGAAAAAATAATTTCTTCATAATCATTATAATCATTTTCTTTTCTTTTTATGACATTAAAATTTCTTATTAAATAATCCATTTTATTAGTAAATTTTTCACCAAAATTATTTTCCATATCTGTTAAAACTTTTAAATAAGCTTTACAAATTTGTTCATCATATTCAAAAAGATTTTCAATTTCTCTTCTATCTTCGAAATCTATTTTTAAATCTATACTTCCTCTAGTTACTTTTTCACCAATTTTTGTTCTAATTTTAGTTTCTAAAAAATTTAAAGAAGCTGGCATTTTTATCTTTAAATTTAAATTTTTATTATTAACACTCTTTATTTCCATATCAATTATAAAATTTTCATCTTGATGTGAATATTTAGAGTATCCTGTCATACTTCTCATAAGGTTCTCCTTTGTTTTCAGATGACAAAATAGGCGACCTGTGTCGCCTATTTATTAAATTACTGTTCCTCTTTTACTTCTTCTGGGATTATTCTTTTGTAATCTACATAACCTGTTCCAGCAGGTATTTTCTTACCAATAATTACATTTTCTTTTAATCCTTCTAAGTAATCTTCCTTACCTTCTATTGCAGCGTTTGATAAAACTTTTGTTGTTTCTTGGAATGACGCAGCAGATATGAAACTTTCTGTATTAACAGCTGCTTTTGTAATACCTTGAATTACTGGCTCATATTCAACAAGTTTTTTACCTTTTGCTTTTAACTCTTCATTTTCTAAGTCAACTAGTCTCTTCTCAATTACTTCATCTTCTAATAATAATGAAGAACCTGAATTTGTGATTCTAACTTTCTTAAACATTTGTTTAACAATAATTTCTATATGTTTATCATTTACAGTAACCCCTTGGTCTCTGTATACTTGTTGTACAGACTCAAGAATGAACTGTTCAGCAGCTACTAATCCTTTAATATTTAATATATCATAAGGAGAAATAGCTCCTTCTGTTATTTTGTCTCCTGCTTTTATTAGCATTCCATCAGTTACTACTAAGTGATCCCCAACAGAAACTAAATATTCTTTAAATTTCTCTGGATTCATTTCATCTTTTATTAAGATTACTCTCATACCTTTTTTCTTCTTAGCAGTAATTTCAACTTTTCCACTAACTTCGCTTAATAAAGCTTTTCCTTTTGGATTTCTTGCTTCAAATAATTCTTGTACTCTTGGAAGACCTCCAGTAATGTCTTTTGTTCCTTCTCCCTCTTTAATAAGTTTTGCAATTACTTGTCCTTTTGTTACTTTATCTCCTTCATGAACCATCATATAAGCACCAAATGGAATTTGATAACTTGCTTTAACTTGTTTATTTTCATCTAATATAAGTAATCTAGGGTTAACATCACCAGAATCTAATGGTTTTACTGATAAATATTCAGTAACTCCATATTTACTATCATAATTTGATTTAATTGTTAATTCTTTATAAGCTACAATTCCTTCTTGGTCACAAATTATAGGTACATGATATGGATTTAAGTTAGCAAGAACTTGTCCTTTTTCAACCATATCCCCATCTTTTACTTTTAAGATAGACCCTGAAGGGATTTCGTGGTCATTATTTCCAATAGTAATTTTAGCTGATTGGCTAACAACAATCTCCTCTCCTGTTTCTTCACTTACAAGTATTTTTACATCTTTAAATACTACTTTTCCTGAGTTTTCAGCTTTTTTAGTTGTAGCTGAAGCTGTTGCTGTAGCAACTCCTCCTGTATGGAATGTTCTCATAGTAAGCTGTGTTCCTGGTTCTCCAATTGATTGAGCTGCAATAACTCCAACTGCTTCCCCAAGTAATACTTCTTTGTGGTTTGACAAATCCATTCCATAACATTTTTTACATACACCTTTTTCTAATGAACATGTTAAAGGTGATCTAATTTTTACTTTTTGAATATTTAATTCTTCTATTCTCTTAATTAAATCTTTTCCAATTAAAGTATTTCTAGGAGCTATAACTTCACCATTTACAATTAAGTCTTCTGCTAATACTCTTCCATTTATTCTTTCTGATAATTTTTCTATTACTTTACCATCAGAAACTAGGTCAGAAACTTCAATTCCTTCATGAGTTCCACAATCTTCTGAATTAACTATAACTTCATGAGAAATATCTACTAATCTTCTTGTTAAATATCCTGAATCGGCTGTTCTTAAAGCTGTATCGGCTAATCCTTTTCTAGCTCCATGTGATGACATAAAGAACTCTAATACTGTTAGTCCTTCACGGAAATTAGCTTTGATAGGTACTTCTAGAATTCTACCTCTTGTATCGGCCATGTTACCTCTCATGGCAGCTAACTGTCTCATCTGTTGAATAGATCCTCTGGCTCCTGAAGTCGCCATCATATAAACTGGGTTAAATTGGTCTAGTCCACCCATCATTGCATCTGTAACATCTTGAGTTGCTTGAGCCCAAACTGCTATAGTTTTTCTATATCTTTCTTCATTTATTATTTTTCCATCTTTATATTCTTGAGCTATAGCTGCTACATCTTCATCAGCTTTTTTTAAGATATCTTTTTTAACAGCTGGTATTTCTAGGTCCTCTACTCCAACAGAAACTCCAGCAAATGTTGAATAGTGATATCCAAAGTTTTTAATATCATTAATTATATCAGCTGTTTTTGAGAATCCATATCTATCATATAAATCAGCTATTAATTTCTTTAATGGATTTTTTCCATAAGTCATATTATAATCTCTGATTTCTTCTGGTAAAATTTCAGAGAATAATATTCTTCCTGGAGTAGTTGTGACCATTTCTCCATTTATTCTTACTTTTATTATAGCATGTGTATCTATAACCCCATTTTCATAAGCTGTTAAAACTTGTTCTCTATTAGAGAATTCTTTTCCTTCTCCTCTACATCCAGGTCTATCTTTAGTCATATAGAAACATCCCATAACCATGTCTTGTCCTGGAACTGCTATTGGTTGTCCATTAGATGGAGCTATAATATTATTAGGAGCAAGCATTAATAATTTTGCTTCCATTATAGCTTCTGGAGATAATACTAAATGTACTGCCATTTGGTCTCCGTCAAAGTCAGCATTGAAAGCTGAACATACCAATGGATGTAATCTAATTGCTTTTCCTTCTATTAATACTGGTTCAAAAGCTTGAATAGATAATCTATGTAAAGTCGGAGCTCTGTTTAATAATACAGGATGTCCTTCTATAACATCTTCTATAATATCCCATACTTTATCATCTGATTCTTCAACTAATTTTTTAGCTGTTTTTACATTAGAAGCTAATTCTCTTTTTACTAACTCTCTCATTATAAATGGTTTATATAACTCAAGAGCCATTTTCTTAGGAATTCCACATTGATTCATTTTTAATGAAGGTCCTACTACAATAACAGATCTTGCTGAATAGTCAACCCTTTTTCCTAGTAGATTTTGTCTAAATCTTCCTTGTTTTCCTTTTAACATATCAGATAATGATTTCAATTCTCTATTGTTTTGAGCAACAACAGGTTTTCCTCTTCTTCCATTATCTATTAAAGCATCAACTGCTTCTTGTAACATTCTCTTTTCATTTTTTACAACAATTTCTGGAGCTTTTATTTCTAAAAGTTTTTTCAATCTGTTATTTCTATTAATAACTCTTCTATAAAGGTCATTTAAGTCAGATGTTGCAAATCTTCCACCATCTAATTGTACCATTGGTCTTAAGTCAGCTGGTATAACTGGAACATTTTTTAATATCATCCATGCTGGTTGATTTTCAGATTCAATAAAGTCTCTAACTATTTTTAGTCTTTTTGCAACTTTCTTTCTTTTTTGGCTAGAATTTACATCATCTAATTCTCTTTCCAATTCTTCTCTTAAAACAGGTAAATTTAAATCTTCTAATAATCTTAAGATTGCTTCTGCTCCCATTTTAGCGTCAAAAGAGTTACCATACATTTGTTTAAATAATTTATACTCTTTTTCATTTATAATTTTTCCAACTGGTAATGTTTCTTCATTACTTTGAACTACTATATATCTAGCAAAATATAAAACAGATTCAAGTTCTTTTGGAGAAATTCCTAAAATTAAAGCCATTTTATTTGGTGTTCCTTTAGAATACCAAATATGAGATACAGGGGCAGCTAAAGCTATATGCCCCATTCTTTCTCTTCTTACTTTTGATTTAGTGACTTCTACTCCACATTTTTCACAAACAAGACCTTTATATCTCATTCTTTTATATTTTCCACAACTACATTCCCAATCTTTTGTTGGTCCAAATATTTTTTCACAGAATAATCCATCCATCTCTGGATTTAATGTTCTATAATTGATAGTCTCTGGTTTAGTTATTTCTCCATGAGACCATTCATATATTTTTTCAGGTGAAGCAAGTTTTATTCTAATTTTTTCAAAACTCTTTATTCCCATATTAAATGTAATGCCTCCTTAATCGAGATAAAGTTTTTACACTTTATAATTTTTTGACCTAAATAATTAAGTATTATTTATTAATCATCTAATCCATCAAATGATAAATCTTCATCAAAAGATTCTTCAAATCCTTCATCTAATTCTTCTCCAAAAGTTGGAGTTCCTAATGAAAATTCAGTTATTGTTTCTTCTTTATTATAATCTTCATCAACATTTATTAGATTTCCATCTTTATCAAATAACTCTATATCTAATGCTATAGCTTGGAATTCTTTTAATAATACTTTAAATGATTCTGGTAAATCTGCCTCAGGCATTTCTTCACCTTTTACTATAGCTTCATATGTTTTTGTTCTTCCGTTTATATCGTCAGATTTAACTGTTAACATTTCTTGTAAGATATTTGAAGCTCCGTATGCTTCTAAAGCCCAAACTTCCATCTCTCCAAGTCTTTGTCCTCCAAATTGAGCTTTTCCTCCTAATGGTTGTTGAGTTACTAATGAATATGGTCCAATTGCTCTAGCATGCATTTTATCTTCTACTAGATGGTGTAATTTTAACATATACATTATTCCAACTGTAACTTTATTATCAAATGGCTCTCCAGTTCTTCCATCATATAAGGTTACTTTTCCACTTCTTGGATATCCAGATTTTTCTAAACGATCTTTTATTTCATCTTCAGTAGCTCCATCAAATACAGGAGTAGCTATATATCTTTCATCTTTATTTGGTATTTTTTGAAGTGCTAATCCTAAATGCACTTCCAATACTTGTCCTATATTCATACGTGAAGGAACCCCTAATGGGTTAAGTACTACATCTAAGTGTGTTCCATCTGCTAAGAATGGCATATCTTCTGCTGGTAATACTCTTGAAACAACCCCTTTATTTCCATGACGTCCAGACATTTTATCTCCAACAGTTATCTTTCTCTTTTCAGCTATAAAAATTCTTATAACTTTATTAACTCCAGCCTTTAAGTCATCTCCATTTTCTCTAGAAAGTTCTAATACTTCTACTACAGTTCCTTTTGAACCATGAGGCATTCTTAAAGATGTATCTCTTACATCTCTTGCTTTTTCTCCAAATATAGCTCTTAATAATTTTTCTTCTGCTGGAGGTTCTGTTTCTCCCTTAGGTGCTGTTTTTCCAACAAGAATATCTCCAGCTTCTACTTCAGAACCTACTATTATTATACCGTTTGAATCTAGATTTCTTAAAGCACTTTCTGAAACATTTGGAATTTCTCTAGTTATTTCTTCGTCACCTAGTTTTGTATTTCTAGCTTCTATTTCATATTCTTCTATATGAATTGATGTAAATACATCATCTTTTCTTAATCTATCTGATATTAAAATCGCGTCCTCGTAGTTATACCCTTCCCAAGGCATGAATGCCATTAATATATTTCTACCTAATGCTAAATCTCCACCTTTTGTAGCTGGTCCATCAGCTATTACAGTCCCTTTTTCTACCCTTTCTCCTAAATCTACAATTGGTTTTTGATGTAAACACATTGCTTGGTTTGATCTTTCATAATTTAACAATGGATAAGTAACTTCTATACCATCATCAGACATTATTTTAATTATATGAGCATCAACATATGTTACTACTCCAGAGACTTCTGTTGTTACAACTGCTCCAGAATCTATAGCTACTTTTCTTTCTATTCCTGTTCCTACATAAGGAGCTTCTGTTCTTAGTAATGGTACTGCTTGTCTTTGCATGTTAGAACCCATTAATGCACGGTTAGCATCGTCGTGCTCTAAGAATGGAATTAATCCAGCTGATACAGAAACAACTTGTTTTGGAGAAACATCTATATAGTCTACTTTTTCTCCTTCAACTTGTAAAATTTCATGTCCAAATCTACAAGTAATATTTCCTAATAATTTACCATTTTCATCAAATTTTGAGTCTGCTTGGGCTATAAATAATCCATCTTCTTCGTCAGCAGCTAAATAATCTATTCTATCAAATTGAATTACTCCATTTTCTACTTTTACATATGGAGTTTCCATAAATCCATATTCATTTACTTTAGCATAAGTTGCTAATGAACCTATAAGTCCAATGTTTGGTCCCTCTGGAGTTTCTATTGGACAAATTCTTCCGTAGTGAGAATCATGTACGTCTCTAACTTCGAATCCTGCTCTATCTCTTGAAAGTCCTCCAGGTCCTAAAGCTGATATTCTTCTTTTATGTGTTAACTCAGCTAATGGGTTTGATTGGTCCATAAATTGTGATAATTGACCAGAACCAAAGAAATCTAAAATTAATGCATTTAATGGTCTAGTATTCAATAATGATTGAGATGATAAAGTTTCAGAATCTTGAATAGTCATTTTCTCTCTTACCATTTTTGACATTTTTGCAAGTCCTGCTCTTATTTGCATTAAAAGAAGTTCTCCTACTCCTCTTATTCTTCTATTAGATAAATTATCTATATCATCTGTATGACCTTCACCATTAAATAAATCCATTATAACTTCTATTGTTCTCTTAACATCTTCTTTTGTTAAAACAATTTCATTAGGATCTACATTAATTCCTAATCTTTTATTTAATTTATATCTTCCTACTGGTTCTAAATCATATCTTTGTGGATTAAAGAACATTTGTCTAATTAAAGATTTAGCTGAATCTATTGTTACTAAATCTCCAGGTCTTAGTTTTTTAAATACCTCAGTTACTGCTTCTTCTTTAGTTTCAGTATCATCATTTAAGATAGTATTTGCTAAAACTTTTTCTTTTGGAGTTACATTATAATAAACTATTTTTTCTACTTTTTTCTCTATTAATCCTAAAATAGTTTCTACATTTATATAAGAACCTGCTTCTCCTATAAATTCTCCATCTTCTTCATTTACTACATCTTCTTTTAAGAAACATCCTTCTATTTTTTCTCTTAAATTTTCTAATATTTCTTCAGAATTACTATATTTTTCATAATAAGGAGTTAAATCTAGTTCTTTTGTTTCTAAAAATTCTTCCATTATTTCTTGGTTATTTTCAAAGAATTCAACTGCTTTTAAGAAAACAGTTGCTAAAACTTTTTTCTTTCTGTCTATTTTTACATTTAAGAAATCATTTTTATCAGTTTCAAACTCTAACCAAGTTCCTTTATAAGGAATAATTTTTCCAATAAAAAGGTCTTTTCCAATTTGTAAGTTTACCTCTTTGTCAAAAGATACACCAGGAGATCTATGTAATTGAGACACTACTACTCTTTCTGCTCCATTTATTATAAATGTTCCTCTAGGAGTCATTAGTGGTAATTCACCAAAATAAACTAAACTTTCTTGTATCTCATTTCCACTTTTCTTATTAGTTAATCTTAATCTTACTTTTAATGAAGCTGAATATGTTTTTCCTCTTTTTTTACATTCTAATTCATTGTTTAAAGGTGGTTCAGCATCATGTAATTCATAAGAGATATAATCTAAACGAATATCTCCATTAGAAGACTCTATTGGAAATATTTCTCTGAAAGCAGATTCTAATCCCTTATTTTCTCTAGATAGTGGATTAATTCTTGATTGAATAAAATCTTCATAAGAATTTAATTGAAATTCTAAAAAATGAGGCATTTCTCCTCTCTCTTTTATTTTTCCAAAATTAAATCTTTCAACGAGTTTCCCCATTTACTCACACTCCTTCAACTTTAATGTCAATACCTAACCTCTTGAAAATAACTTTTTATTTAGTTTCAATAGATTAAGTATCAATCTTTAGAAATAAATTTATATTTATCTTATAGATGACTAAAATAGGCACTCAGTTGGAGTGCCTATTTCTTTTTTCTTCTGTACAAACTATCAGTTTATAAAAGAACTATTTAACTTCTACTGTTGCTCCAGCAGCTTCTAATTTAGCTTTAATTTCTTCAGCTTCTTCTTTAGATGCTCCCTCTTTTATAGTTCCACCATTGTCAGCTAATTCTTTAGCTTCTTTTAATCCTAAACCAGTGATTCCTCTGATTTCTTTGATTACTCCTATTTTCTTATCTCCAGCTGATTTTAATATTACATCAAATTCAGTTTTTTCTTCAACTTCAGCTGCTGCTCCTCCTACTGCTGCTACTGCTACAGGTGCTGCTGCAGTTACTCCAAAGTGCTCTTCTAAAGCAGTTACTAATTCTCTTAATTCTAATACTGACATAGCTTCTAAGTCAGCAATAAATTGTTGTTTATCAAATGCCATTTATTTTTCCTCCTTAAATTTCTACAATAATATGATTTTTATTTTTATATTTTTAATTATTCTGCAGATCCTTCTTTTTTATCTGCTACTGCTACTAATCCATAAGCAAGTTTTCTTACTGGTCCTAACATTCCATTTAACACCATAGATAATAATTGTTCTCTTGATGGTAAAGTTGCTAGTTGTAATACTTCAGCTTCGCTAACTCTTTTTCCAGTTAAATATCCACCTTTTATGTTGAATATTTTTGCTTTTGCATTAGCTTTAGATACTTCATTCATTATTTTAGCAGGAGCTACGATATCGTCATATCCAAATGCAAATGATGTAGTTCCTTCTAGTATATCGTCAAAAGAGTCTTCAACACCAGCTTCTTTTAGAGCTATTTTAAATAATCTATTTTTAGCTACTAAATATTCTCCACCAGCTTCTCTTAAAGATTTTCTTAGTTGAGTTTCTTCTTTAACTTTAATTCCTTCATAGTCTACTAATACGATAGATTGAGCTCTTTTAATTCTTTCAACAAGTGCTGCTACTGCTTCTACTTTAGCTTGATTTGCCATTCCAAGTCACCTCCTCTTTTTCTTAAAAAATACCCCCGACTAATAAAGACGGAGGCTGTATTTTTCTTTGAGGTCTATGAATACCTGATTCCAACCTCGGTAGGATTTATTGCCTAAGCCACCTACTGTCTTTAGTATGGATTTATATTTAATTTTTATCCAACAATCTATTATAATATATTTTTCTCTTTTTTGCAAGAAAAATTTATTATTTTATTATCCAATTTCTTTTGCAACTAATGTTGGGTCCATTTTTATTCCAGGTCCCATAGTTAAAGAAACTGCTACAGTTTTTAAATATTGTCCTTTTGCATCAGCAGGTTTTAATCTTACGATTTCAGCCATAAATGCTTTAAAGTTTTCATATATTTTTTCATCAGAGAAATCTGCTTTACCAATTGGTACGTGAATAGATCCTAATTTGTCTACTCTGAATGCTAATTTACCTTTTTTGAATTCTGATACAGCTGCTGCTATATTAGGAGTAACTGTTCCTGATTTAGGGTTAGGCATTAAACCTTTAGTTCCTAATATTTTTCCTAATCTTCCTAATTTAGGCATCATATCTGGAGTAGCTATAACTAAATCAAAGTCTAACCATCCTTGTTGAATTTTTTCAATATATTCTTCAGCCCCAGCAAAATCTGCTCCAGCTTCTAAAGCTTTGTTTATATTTTCTCCTTGTGTTATTGCTAATATTTTAACACTTTTTCCAGTTCCATGTGGTAATACAACAGTTCCTCTTATTTGTTGACTTGCATGTCTAGGATCTACTCCTAATCTTAATGCAACCTCAACAGTTTCTAAGAAATTAGCTGATCTTGTTTTTACAACTGTTTCTAAAGCTTCTTTCACGTCATATAATCTTGTACTATCTACTAACTTAGCAACTTCTAAGTATTTTTTACCTCTATGTTTTGCCATTTATTTATTTCCTCCTCTGTGGTCAATGGATTTTATCCTACCACTATATATAAAATAATTCGCTATCAAATTAGTCTACTATTTTTATTCCCATAGATCTTGCTGATCCAGCTAATATTCTCATAGCTGCTTCAACTGATCCAGCATTTAAGTCAGGCATTTTTGTTTCTGCTATTTCTCTTAATTTAGCAGTAGTTATTGTTCCTGCTACTTCTTTTTTAGAGTTTCCTGCTCCTTTTGATGTTCCAGCAGCTTTCTTTAATAAATCAGAAGCTGGAGGAGTTTTCATTATAAATGTGAAAGATCTGTCATTGTAAACAGAAATTTCTACTGGTATAATCCATCCTGCTTTATCTTGTGATTTAGCGTTAAATGCTTTACAAAACTCCATAATGTTAACACCATGTTGTCCTAAAGCTGGTCCAACTGGTGGTGCAGGGTTTGCTTTTCCTGCTGGTAATTGTAATTTTATAACTTTAATAACTTCTTTTGCCATTCCTAATATTACACCTCCAAAATATGTGGTACTAATGAATTTTCTCCCACGTGATTAATTATAAAAATTAATCTTCTTTCTTAACATCAGTGATATTTGCTTCGATTGGTGTTAAACGTCCAAACATATCAACCATCACTTTAACTTTTCTATTCTCTAAATTAATTTCAGCAACTTTTCCTTTTTGACCACCAAATCCTTCAGAAACTATTGTTACATAATCTCCTATTTCAAAGTCTACTGCTACTAATTCTGCATCTTCTTTTTCACCATTTTCTTGACTGTAACCAATAACTCTAAAAATATTTTCCACTTCATCATCTTCCATTGGAATTGGGTCAGAACCTACTCCAACAAAACCAGTAACACCATTCGTATTTCTTACAACATACCAAGCATCAGAATCAACACTATAGTTAATTCCATTTTCATTTTCTTCTCTTGTTGCAACCATTTGTAGCATTACATATCCTGGAAATAATTTTCTACTTATTACTTTTTTCTTTCCTCTTCTAAGCTCAACAGAGTGTTCTTCAGGAACAAGTATTTTGGTTACTATTTCATTCATTCCTAAAGTTTCTATTTTTTGCTCCAAATCAGTTTTAACTTTCTTTTCATATCCTGAATAAGTATGAATCATAAACCATTTTTTTTCTAAAACTGTATTCATGTTATTGTCCTCCAAATAGAGATACAAGTATCTTTAAAAGTCTTAAAACAACTATATCAAAAACTCCTAAATATATGCTCAAAGCAACACTCATAGCTGCTACCCATGCAGTTGCATGAATTACTGCCTTTTTTCTAGGCCATTCAACTTTAGAGTATTCCATTTTTACATCTCTTAATAATTTCATAGTTTGTCCACCTTTTTATTTTTTCATAAAAATGGCAGGTCAAGAGGGACTCGAACCCCCAGCCCTCGGTTTTGGAGACCGATGCTCTACCAATTGAGCCATTGACCTGCATGTTGATAACTATTTTACTGAATATTTATTTTATTTTTTAGTTTCTTTGTGTAGAGTTTCTTTTCCACACCATTTACAATACTTCATTAACTCTAATCTTTCAGTAGTATTTTTCTTATTTTTTGAAGTACTGTAATTTCTTCTTTTACATTCTGTACATTCTAATTGAATATTAACTCTCAATTCATACACCTCCATTTATTTATCGGATAATCTTTAATCCTCCCATATTCTTATATATGATATGGTAATAGAGTTTTTATGACTTTAGTTTATTAAGACATAGATAATTATACATTATCTTTTATTTTTTGTCAACTATTTTTTTATTTTTTTATCCTCTAGAATATTTATTCTAGAGGATTTTCTTTTTTGTTTTCTAATTCTTCTAATTTTTTTTCTATATTTTTTATTTTAATGTTCATTTCATTAACCTTAATTTCAATAGAATTAAGTATCCAATATTGAAAATGATTTGTTTTTTTCATTTCATAGATAAGCCAAATTATCTTTACTATTCCTAATAAAATCGCACAATAGACAGAAACATCTAAGGAAATACGTCTTAATACTCCTCCCATAAATAGTAAAACTATTATCATAGAAATCAATAAAATATTTACTCTCTTATTTTGAGTATTATCTCTTCCACCTATTCTTCCTACTATTTTATTTATTTTTTCTTTTTCTTTATGAAAAGCTTCTAATTCTTTCATTAAGTTTTCGTGTGAAGTAGTTTGAGTATTATTATCCATAGTATCCTCCTATTTAATTTTTGCTATAGTTGGCATATTTCTTTTATATTCATTTCTTGATATTTTTTTGAATATTGATTCGACTATTTCTTTATTGTATCCCATATTTTTCATTTCTTCTTCATTTTTATTTTTATAGATTATATGGTAAAGTATCTCATCTGCTAAATCATAAGAAAATCCTAATTCATCTTCATCTGTTTGTCCAGCCCATAAATCAGCACTAGGTTTTTTATCTATTACTTCTTTTGGTACTCCCATTCTTTTAGATAACTCCCAAACTTGAACTTTTAATAACTCTCCAATAGGATTTATTCCACAAGCCATATCACCAAATTGAGTTCCATATCCCAATAATAATTCTGTTTTATTAGAAGTTCCAATTACTAAAGCATTCTCTTTAGCTGAATTGTCAAACAATACACACATTCTAGTTCTTGACATATAGTTTCCTCTTCTAAGTCCAGAAGCTTCTCCAGCCATTCCAAAATAAGCATCTACCATAGGAGTTATCTCTACTTTTTTACAATTTATTCCAGTTGCTTTTACTACTAACTCAGCATGTTCTATACTTTCTTTGCTTGATGTCTTATATGGCATCATTATAGAATAAACATTCTCTGGCCCTATAGCTTTGGCTACTATAAAAGCTACTAAAGCTGAATCAATTCCTCCAGAAAGTCCTAATATAACTTTTTTAAATCCTCTTTTTGTAACTTCATCTTTTACAAAATTAACAACTTTATCTTGGATTTCATCCATATTTCCTACTAGTTCTTGATAAATTTCTTCTTTCATTATATTACTCCTTCTCATTTAAAATTTCTCTGTCTAATCCAAATTTTCCAAGTTTTCCAGCTCTATAATCTCTTAGAAGTGTTAATACAGCTTGATGAGTATTTAAACTTCCGCCCTTTTGAATCATATTCATTCTATAAGCTATATTTTCTATTATATTTCCTGCTACTCCTTCAAAATCTTCATCTAATAACTTATATCTTTCTTTTAAATTTTCTTTTAAACCATAAGCTATCATTTTATCTAAAAATTTACATGCTACATCATCTATTGGTAATATATCATCTTTTATAGCCCCTGAAATAGCTAAATTAAATCCAACTCTTTCATCTTCAAATTTAGGCCATAAAATTCCTGGAGTATCTAAAAGTTCTAATCCTTCTTTTATTCTAACCCATTGTTTTCCTCTAGTATATCCTGGCATATTTCCTACACCAGCACTATTTTTACCAACAATTCTATTAATTAATCTTGATTTTCCAACATTAGGAATTCCAGCTACCATCAATCTTGTATTTACTTTTTTTAAACCTTTTTTCATCATTTTTTCTTTTTTTTCAGAGGCTACTTTATCTATTATGGAATAAAGTCTTCTCATATTAAAACCTGTTTCAGCACTTAACTCTAGTACTTCATCAGCATCATTATGTTTTATAAAGTAGTCTCTCCATTGATTTATTTCTTCTTTGTTAACTAAATCTGATTTATTTATTACTATTATTCTTTTTTTTCCTTTAGCAAATACAGAGATATCTGGATTTCTACTTGATATTGGTATTCTAGCATCTACAACTTCTAATACTATATCTATTAAAGGCATATTTTCTTTTATCATATCCTTAGTCTTTTTCATATGACCTGGATACCAGTTTATTTTTGTCATTGACATAAATGTTTACTCCTCTTCTTCCTCGTCATCTATATCTTTAGCGTATTTATTAACTTTTTCTTTTTTCTCTTCTATCTCATTACCTTTAATTATTACAACAAATTCCCCTTTAAAAGTTTTATTTTCATATTGACTTATAAGCTCTTTTGTTGTTCCTCTTATGATTTCTTCATAAATTTTTGTTATTTCCCTTACTAATACTATTTCTCTTTCTCCAATGAACTCTTCTATATCTTTTAAAGTTTTTATAATTCTATGTGGAGATTCAAAAAACATTATAGTTCTTTTTTCATCTTGGAAGCTTTTTAATAAAGTTTGTCTACCTTTTTTCTTTGGTAAAAAACCTTCAAATACAAATCTTCTCATAGACACTCCAGCTACTGAAGCTGCTGCTGTCATGGCGCTTACCCCTGGAATCGGAACTACTTTTATATCTCTTTTCAAAGCTTCATCTACAACTTCATATCCTGGGTCTGATATACATGGAGTTCCAGCATCAGTTACTAAAGCTATATTCTTTCCCTCTTCTAATAAATTTATGATAGTATCTATTTGATATTGTTTACTATGTTCATCATATCTATAAATTGTTTTTTCAATTTCTAAGTGATTTAAAAGTTTTTTAGTTACTCTAGTATCTTCAGCGAATACATAATCTACTTCTTTTAAGATTCTAATAGCTCTCAATGTAATATCTTCTAAATTTCCTATAGGTGTTGCTACTATATAAAGCATATTTTACTCCTTATTTTTTATCTTTTCTCTCTTTAATCATAGAAATAACTGCTGCCTCAGCTGTTTTAAGTTGTTTATCTTCTTTCTTTATAAGTTTTTCAGCTTTCTCTTTTCCTACAACTGATGTTAAAAGTTTTTCTTTACTAGCTTCTTGATCTTTATCATTAACATTTGTTATAAACCCATCATAGAATAGATAGTCTTCATCTTCCTCTACAACTATATCTGGTTTTATTCCTTTTCCATGAATATTTTCTCCTTTTGGAGTATAATACTTAGCAATAGTTAGTTTAATTCCATCTTCATCTGGCAAAGGTAAAACTACTTGTACACTTCCTTTTCCAAAACTTTTTTCTCCTATTAATAATCCTCTTTTATAATCTCTAATAGCTCCTGATACTATTTCTGAAGCTGAAGCACTACCTTCATTTATAAGAATTACTAATGGAAAATCTCCATAATATTTACCTTCTCTATAAGAAAATATCTCTTTTCCTTTTTTAGGTCTTTCACTTACTATAACTCCTTCTTCTATGAACATTGAGGATATTTTTATAGCTTGTCCTATTATCCCACCAGGATTATTTCTTAAATCTAAAATTAATCCTTCCATTCCTTGTGACAATAATTTTTCTAGTTCTCTTTTAACTTCTAAGTCTACATCTTCAGCAAATTGAGTAAGTTTTATATATCCTACATTACCATCCAACATTTTACTTCTAACATTTTCTAATTTTATATCTGCTCTTATTAATGTTATCTCTCTTTCTTTTTTCTCAGACTCTCTATAAAGTTTTAACTTTACTTTTGTTCCTGATTTTCCTTTTAATAATCTAGAAGCTTCTTCTAATTCTATATCATAAGTAGATTTATCTTCTATATATAATATTTTATCATTAGGTCTTATTCCTGCATTAAAAGCTGGGCTCCCCTCTATTAATAATTCTACTGTTACAGGCTCATTAGCCCCTTTTCTAATAATCATCCCTACACCAGAATATTCCCCTTTTATTTTTCCTTCTAGCTCTTCCATTCCTTTTTTAGAAAAATAATTAGAATGTGGATCTTCTAAACTATCTATCATTCCTTTTAATGCTCCTTGCATTAAAATTGTTTTATCTATTTTTTTTTCTCCAACAAAATTTTCTTGAATAATATCCATTACATCTGAAATTTCTTTTAATTGTTTTATATTATTCATAAACCCAATTTTTTCTTCATTAGCAAAAATATTTGTTGAAATAGAAGTTATACTAATTATTATAAGTAATTTTTTTAGTTTATTTTTTAACATTTATTCCTCCACTACTCTAACTTATCTAATCTCTCTTTTATATTTATATCATTTTTTTTATTTTTTCCAAATAAAGATATATATTCTATATTTCCTTTTCCACCTTTTATAGGAGAAATATCCAAAGCTTCTAAATATATTCCATTTTCATTTGCACTTTTTACAACTTTTTCTATTGAATAAAGATGATATTCCTTTTTTCTAACTATACCCCCCTTTTCTATCATAATTTTTTCAACTTCAAATTGAGGTTTTATTAAGACCATTAATTTTGTTTCTTCTTCAAAAAACTCTTTCAAACATTTTAATATGTTAGTTATAGATATAAACGATACATCCATTACAATATAATCTATTTTTGAAAAACCAATTTCTTCTTTTTTTAATTCATTTATATGTCTATTCTCTATAGAAGTTACTCTTGAGTCATTTCTCAATTTCCAATCTAATTGATTAGTTCCCACATCTACAGCATATACATGCTTCGCTCCATTCATTAAAGCACAATCTGTGAATCCTCCTGTTGAAGCTCCTACATCTAAAACTACTTTATCTTTAAAATCTAAACCAAAAACAGATATTGCTTTTTCTAATTTTAATCCACCTCTACTTACATATT
The DNA here is from genome assembly GCF_012843705.1 of Fusobacterium sp. FSA-380-WT-3A. Lineage (NCBI taxonomy): Bacteria > Fusobacteriati > Fusobacteriota > Fusobacteriia > Fusobacteriales > Fusobacteriaceae > Fusobacterium > Fusobacterium sp. FSA-380-WT-3A. The sequence continues at coordinate 22,805 of NZ_JABAFQ010000006.1, forward strand.
TAGATTCTTTTCCCTTTATTCTAATATGTAATTCCTTTTCTGTATCTATTTTTATCATAGTTCCAGGTTTTTCTATTTTTAAATCATTTACTAAAACTATTCCTGCCATTACAGCTCTCTTTGCTTGTTCTACATCAGGATAAAAACCATTATTGACTAAAAGTACATCTATTCTTTCTTTCATCAATTTATCTCCTAATTTTTAAATATCTCTTTATCTTTTAATACTGATAAAACTTCATTTTTTAAAATCAATTGTCTAAACCCCTCTTTTTCAACTGATTTTATCAATTTTCCTGTCTCAACAATTCTTTTTGTAAAAAAATCATCTCCTAAAGGAACTTTTTTATTTTTCTTAAAATAATTTAATAACTGTTTTGTTGAACCAAGTTTCAATTCTTGTTTAGATTTTTTTAATCTATCTTTTATAACTCCTGTTGTACACTTAAATTTTTTTCCTATCTCTATTAAATTTTCTCCTTTTTCAAAACTTTTAAGTATATCATTCACATCAACAGGATTTATTCTATGATATTTAGCTGAATACATATCAGCCCAATGAACCAATTGAGCTTCTTTAGTACTGGGGATTACTTTTCCCCATTTTCCATGATGTGAAACAACTATATGAATTATATTTTTTTTTACCTCTTCTTTTAAATAAAAGCTTGTTTTCTCTTCTATTTCTTTTAATAAATTTTCTGTTTCTTTTACTATATATTCTGGATTTTTTAACATAATTTGAGAATGAGATATACTGTCTTCATTTTTTCTAAGCGTTCCTTTACTTAAATCATGTATTATTATTCCAACAACTACAGAAAATAAATCTAACTGTTTTTTTGCACTTTCAAAATTATGATAAATTTTTTTTATCTCATTAATAGATAAATTAAAAACATCATAAGTATGAGCTGTTATCTTAACTCCTTGGTCATTATAATTTTCTAAATCAAGAACTTTTTCTTCTATTAATAATTCTTCAAGAAATTTTATTGTTCTCTTATTGTCTTCTACCATTAAGTTTCCCTTCAATTCTTTCGACTAATTTTTTTCCTCTTAATCCATAAATCTCTAATAACTCCTCTCTTCTTCCATGAGGAATTTCACCTGTGTCAATAGAGACTTTTATCACTCTCTTCATTATATTATTATCATTCAAATAATTTATTATACTACTACCAAAACCATTTATTGTATAAGATTCTTCTAAAACAAAAATATTCTCATAATTTTTAAACTCTGTTTCTATATATTGAGTATCCATAGGAATTATAGAAGCTGCACTTACTATAGTTCCCTCTATACCTCTTTCTAATAATAAATCTTCTATATTTAACATTTCTTTTAACATACTACCAGTACATATAAAAAGATTTTTCTTTCCTTTTTTTATTTCTTTCCATTTTCCAATTTGAAATTCTTTATCATTTTCTATATTAAAAACTTCCTCTTTTGGATATCTTATAGCTATAGGACAAGATATATTCACTGAATAATCTAAAACTTCTCTTAATTCTTTTTCTGTAGTTGGTGCTACTAATATAAAATTAGGAATCATTGTAAACATCGGTATATCATAAAGTCCATTATGAGTTTTACCATCTTCTCCCACTATTCCTGCTCTATCTATAAGTAGTCTTATTGGTAAATTTTGCAAAGATATATCATGAATTAATTGCCCAAATCCTCTTTGTAAAAAAGTAGAATATACTGCAAAATAAGGTTTTTTTCCTGCTTTTACTAGCCCTCCAGCAAATGTTATTCCATGTCCTTCTGTAATCCCTATATCAAAAGCTCTTTCTGGATATCTATCAAAAAATCTCTTTAATCCTGTTCCTTTTACCATTCCTGCTGAAATTCCTACAATATCTCTGTCTTTTTCACCTAATTCAGTTAATTTTTCTCCAATAATCTCTGAATAAATTTTTCCATTTGATTTTTTACAAGAACTAGGTCCCACTCCATGAAATTTTTCTTGCTCTTCCTCGGCTGGTTTATATCCCTTTCCTTTTTTAGTTTTTACATGAATAAAAACAGGTCCTTCAATATCCTTAGCTTTCTCAAAAATAGAAATAAGTTCTTTTAAATTATGTCCATCTATAACACCAAAATATTTAAACCCTAAATTTTCAGCTATACTTGCTGGTAAAAAAAAGTTTTTTATAGAATTTTCTGCTCTTTTTATTGTAGTACTTACTTTCTTTCCAAAATTTCCTTTTCCAATAAGTTTTTTTACATCTTTTCTAATAGACATATAAGTTTTGCTTAAAATTAGTTTACTAAAAAATTTAGAAAGTCCTCCTACATTTTCTCCGATAGACATTTCATTATCATTAAGAACAACAATTATATTTTTAACATCTACCATATTATTTAATGCTTCTAATGAATGCCCATTTCCTATAGAAGCATCACCTATCATCACAATTACTTTGTCATCTGGATTTCCAATAGCTAATCCTACTCCTGCTGATAAAGCATTCCCAGCATGTCCACTTATAAAATAATCGTAAGGACTTTCTTTAGGGTCTGTAAATGGCCCTACTCCACCTAAAGTTCTTAAAGTGTCAAATCTATCTTCTCTATCTGTAAGTATTTTATAAACATACGATTGATGTCCAACATCAAATAAAAACTTAGTATTTTTTTCATTAAATACTTTTTTTAGAGCTACTGTTAACTCAACTACTCCTAAATTAGAAGCTAAATGTCCTCCATTTTTTAAAACAACATCTATTATTTTTTTTCTAATTTTTTCACAAAGAGATTTTAATTCATCTATTTCTAAATTATCTAAACACATACTCCGCCTCAAATCCTATTTATATTAAATAATCTTTAAATAAGAATGCAATTATCATACCTAAAATTGTCCCTATTAATACTTCAAAAGGAGTATGCCCCAACAACTCCTTCAATCTTTCATCAGAAAATTTTTGTCCTATCCCTAATTTAAAAGGTAACTCCTCCAACATTTTATTTACTATTCTAGCTTGTTTTCCAGCTGCTCTTCTTATTCCAGCAGCATCATACATAATAATACCTGAAAAAACTATAGAAATAGCAAAATATGGAGTATTAGTTCCATAAACTATCCCTATACAAGTAGTTAAACAAGAGACTGTAGAGGAATGAGAACTTGGCATTCCTCCAGTTTCAAAAAATCTCTTTACATTAAATTCTTTATCTATAAATATTGTTTCAAGGACTTTATAAAACTGAGCTATAAACCAAGCTATAAAAGTGACATCTAATATTTTATTATCAAAAATAATCCCAGCTTCATTCATAAATTTTCTCCTTTCAACAAAATAATTTTATCTATTTTTTAATTCTAAAGAAATTTTTGGATTTTCTTCATTTTCTTTATATAAAATTATTGTTTTTCCTATTATCCCTACTACTTCACAACCTGTTTTTTCTTGAATCTCTTCTGCTATCTCTCTTTTATCAGTTTCTACAGTTTGTAATAATTTAACTTTTATTAGCTCTCTAGAGGCAATAGCTTCTAATATACTTTGTCCTACATTATCTGTATATCCATCTTTCCCTATTCTTACTATTGGCTCTAACTCATGTGCTTTTTTTCTTAAAAATTCTCTCTCTCTACTATTCATTTAATCTTTTTCTCCTATCTTTTTTATACTTCTAAAATAATTGGTAATATTACTGGATTTCTCTTTGTCTTACTATAAACATATTTTGAAACTGCTTCTTTTGTTATATTTTTTATAGGTTGCCAATCTAAGAAACCTTCTTTTTCAACTTTTTTAATTTTTGCATTGATGTGCTCTATAATATCATTTATTAATTCATCTGATTCTTTTGAATATGTAAATCCTCTTGTTATAATTTCTGGACCTGATATAATTTTTCTATTTTCTTTGTCAAATGTAAATCCTACTATTATAACTCCATCTTGTGACAATTGTTGTCTATCTCTTAAAACTGTTTGACCTATATCTCCTACACCTAAGCCATCTATAAATGTAGCTCCAGCACTTACTTTTCCTTTTAATTTTATTCCACTTTTTGTAACTTCTATTTTATTACCATTAAGGGCCAATAAAATGTTATTTTTAGGAATTCCTACTTTTAAAGCTGTATCAATATGAGCTTTTAACATTTTATATTCTCCGTGAATTGGTACAAAATTTTTAGGCTTTATCAAATTAAATATTAATTCTTGTTCTAATTTTGACCCATGACCTGAAACATGAATTCCAGCAACTTTTTTAAATATTACTTCTGCTTCATATTTCAATAAATTGTTAATATTTTTTGATACTGCTTTTTCATTTCCAGGTATTGGAGTAGCTGATATTATAACAGTATCTCCCTCTTTAACTCTAGTATGTTTATGGATATTAGAAGCTATTCTTGAAAGCGATGCCATTGGCTCTCCTTGAGTTCCTGTACATAGTATTACAACTTTATTATCTTTTTGTTCATCAACTTCTGATAATGAAATTAAAGTATCTTTTTTTATTTTTAAATATCCCATTTTAGCAGCTATTTCAAAAACTTTTATTAAACTTCTACCATCTACAGCTATTTTTCTTCCATAAGCTTCTGAAATCTCTATAATTTGTTGTAAACGATGGATATGAGAAGCAAAAGCCGCTATTATTATTCTACCTTTAGCTTTGGCAAACTCAATTTGAAAAGCTTCTCCTACTGTCTTTTCTGATGGAGTAAACCCTTCAGATTCAGCATTTGTAGAATCTGATAGTAATAAATCTACTCCTTTTTCTCCCAATTGAGCCAATCTTGCTAAATCTGTTCCTTGTCCATCCACTGGTGTAAAATCTATTTTAAAATCCCCTGTCAACAACACATTTCCAGCTGGAGTAACTACATGTATAGCATAAGAATCAGCTATAGAGTGAGTTATTCTTATAAATTCTACATTAAAATATTTTCCTATTTTAACTTTAGATCTATTCCTTACCTCTCTCATTTTAGGCATATCTTTTATTTTTAAGTTTTCAAACTTTGATTCGATTAAAGCTAAAGTTAATTTTCCTGAAAAAATAGAAACATCAGTATCTATTTTTTGATATAAATATGGAATTGCACCTATATGGTCTTCATGTCCATGAGTTACAAACAGTCCTTTTATTTTACTTTTGTTATTTTCTACATAAGAAAAATCAGGAATAACTGCATCTATCCCTAATAATCCTTCTCCTGGAAACCCTAGTCCACAATCTACTATTATTATTTCATCTCTATATTGGACTAAAGTCATATTTTTTCCAACCTCGTCCAAACCACCTAAAGGAATAACATACATTTTCTCCTCTTTTATTTCTTTAGGTTCTTCTATTATTTCTACTTTTTTTTCTTCTTTTTTTTCAAAAGAATTCACCTTTTTCTTTCTAAACATCATTTTTCTTCCTCTTTCATTAATTAATCTCCTACTAATATAATTATTTTATTTTTTAATTTTTTATCCTCTTTTAAATTTTCTACTCCTAATTTTTTAGAAATTTTAAAAGCAACAAAGTAATCTTCTGGATTATAAAGAATTTGACTCCCCTTTTCTGAAACTTTAGTATCTATTGATTTTATTCCTAAGTATCCTGCCTTTTCTAAAGTTCTCTTGTACATATCTTTTTCTTTATTTTTTCCCTTTAACTCTATATCATATATTTTATCAGTTTCTTTTCCTAATACTATAACTACATTTGCTAATGTAGGTATTGTAGCATCTTCTTTTAATTTAAAATATTTTTCATCAATAGTCATTATTATATCTTCTACTTGCTTTCTATTTAAATCATTGATTATAATATAACTTTCATTAATATTAGTTTCATAGTTAGCTGCATTACATTTTATTCCTAAAACTTTTTTTAATTTCTCTCCTGTTTTTCTAGCATATCCAGCTTTTCCATTGGCATTAAGAATATCCACAACTATTTTAGAATTTTCAATAGTTGCTTTTTCTTCTATATTATAAAAATCTTCAAATAAATTTTCTATACTAGATGTTAATATATATCTTTTATCATCTACCATTACTTCTGGAACCTTTTTAGAATTTTGTACTTTTAAATCAATATTTCCAACTTTTGCTACCTTATAATCTTCTATTTTTTCTGGGAAGATATAGTTTATATTATTTAAAATTTCAGTATAATTTTTTACTTTTATTAAATCTTCTATTGTTTTTTCTTTATCTAGTTGTATATCAAAAGGTATTTCTATAGCTAATTTATCTTCATAAACTAAAAAAATATTTTGTTTTCCTACTAACATATATCTACTATAATTTTCTTTATTAGTATTATCATGCAAAATGATAAATATTAGAGAACAAACAAAAATTGTAAATACAATTAATCCGCTTAAAACATATCTTATTCTAGTCAATCTCTTCTTATAATTCACCTATCAACATCTCCTTTTCTATAGAGATTATTTCTATATTAATTTCGTCATTCACTTGTAATTTAATACCATTTTTATTTTTTATTTTTACTCTTAAATAATTTTGGCTATATCCATAGTAACTATTTTCTTTTTCTTCCTCTATTAATACTTGAACTTTCTTTCCAATATATTTTTCTCTAATAGTTCTATTTATACCTTTTTGAATATTTTCTAAGTCAATTACTCTCATCTTTCTTTGGTGGACATCCACTTTTCCATCCAGTTTAATTGCCTGTGTATTTTCTCTTTCTGAATATGGAAAAACATGTAAATCAGAAAATTTAATTTCTTCTATTACCTTTTTAGTATTTTCATATCTTTCCTTAGTTTCTCCAGGAAAACCAACTATAACATCAGCTGTATACTCTATTTCTGGAATATTTTCTCTCAATTTTTTTAGCCTTTCTTTTATAAGAGATGTTCCATAATTCCTTCTCATAAGCTTTAAAATTTCATCATCACAAGATTGTAAAGAAATATGTAAATGAGGCATTATTTTTTTATTTTTCATTACCTCTATAAACTTATCACTTATTCTATCAGGATATATAGACCCTATCCTTATTCTAGTAATTCCATCTATTTTTACAATTTCTTCTAATAATTCTTCAAAAGTTCTTGTTTCATCTAAGTCTTTTCCATAATCTCCTATATTGATACCAATAAGAATTATCTCTTTATATCCCTCTAAAGATAATTTTCTTGCTTCCTCTAGGATATTTTGGAAATCTCTAGATCTACTTCTCCCTCTTCCAAAAGGTATTTTACAATATGAACAAAAATTGTTACAACCATCTTGTATTTTTATATAAGCTCTTGACATTTCTCTTAATGTAGAAAACTCTAATTCTTTATATTTTTTCTCCATAAAAATATCAGAAATCATCAAATTGTTTTTTACCTCATCTTTTTCCAATTCTTTTACAAGATTTACTATTTCCTCTTTATTACTATTTCCTACTACATAGTCTACTTCATCTATATTTAATAATTCTTCCCCATTAGTTTGAGCATAACAACCTGTTACTATAACTTTACTTTTGGGATTATTTTTCTTTGCTCTTCTAAGTATATTTCTTGTCTTTTTATCAGCTATTGATGTAACTGTACAAGAATTTACTATATAATAATCTGAATATTCTTCAAATTCTACATTTTCATACCCTAAATTCATAAGTTTTGTCTTTAAGCTTTCAGTTTCATACTGATTAACTTTACAACCCAAAGTATAAAAAGCTACTTTTTTATTTAAACTCATTGATTAGTATTCCTCCTACTACAATACTTGCAGTCTCTGCTCTCAAAATATTTCTACCTAAAGTTATTATATTTGTTTTTTCAATATTTTCTAAAAATTCAATTTCTTCTGTATCAAATCCACCTTCTGGTCCAATAATATATAAAATCTTCTTAGGATTTATTGTTAAATTATTAAAAAGTGTTTTTAATTTTTTATCTTCTTCACATTCATATGGAACTATGATTAAATCATATTGTGAAAAATCTATGTCTTTTAATTTAGTTAAATTTTCTATTTTTAAAAATTTAGTTCTTTGACATTGCTTTACAGCTTCTCTTGAAATTACATCCCATTTATCTTTTTTCTCATTTAATTTTACTATTGTTCTTTTAGTTTCTATGGGTATTATTTTATCTATACCTACCTCTGTAAGTTTTTGAATAGTTAATTCCATCTTATCATTTTTTATTACTGAAATTCCTGCTGTAATTTCCACTTCATCTTTTTGAGCTGCTTTTTTCTCTATTATTTCTAAAAAAATTTCTTTTTTTTCTACAGTCTGAACTCTACAAATATATTCGTTTTCACCATCTACAGCTCTTATAATATCATTTTCTTTAATTCTAAAAGAATTTTTTAAATGGTTAATGTCATTTTTATCTTTAACTTCTATTACACTTCCTGATATATCTTTTTTTTCTACAACTACTGTTATCATCTTTTATCCTCAAATTAAATTATATCTTTATTTTTAACTAAATCTTCCAAAGTAGTAGATTTTAGAATATCTTTCATAGCACTATCTAATCTATTCCAAATACAAGTTCCATTACACCCATCATTTGAACACTCTTTAGTTTCTTTTACATTTTCATTACAATTAATTATCCTATCATCATCATCTAAAATTTTATATATTCTATAAAGAGTGATTTCATTTGGATTAATTAATAGTTTATATCCACCATTTGGTCCTCTTTTTCCTTCAATTATATTTTCATTTTTTAATTTATTTAATATTTGTTCTAAATATTGTATAGAAATATCTTCTTTCTCAGATATCTCTTTTATTCTTACCATCTTTCCTTTTAAACTTTCTTCTACTATATACACTAAAGCTTTTAATCCATATCTAACTTTTGTGTTTATTTTCATTTTTTTACTCCTTATCTTTAAAATACTCTTTACATTTCTCTGTAACAACTCTTCCTCGAGGAGTTCTTTTAATATATCCTTTTTTTACTAAATAAGGTTCATAAACTTCTTCTATCGTTCTTCTATCCTCTCCCAATAAAAGTGAAAGAGTCTCTATTCCTACAGGTCCACCATTATAATTTTCTAACATAGAATTTATAATTCCTCTATCTAAATCATCTAATCCCTCTTTATCTATTCCCAATAACTCCAAGGAATCTAAAACAATTTTTTTAGTGATTATTCCATTTCCTTTTATTTCAGCATAATCTCTTATTCTTTTTAAAAATCTATTAGCTATTCTAGGAGTTCCTCTGCTTCTTTTAGCTATTTCTAAAGCTCCTTCTTTATTGATTTCTACCTCTAGAACTTTTGCACCTCTTATTAAGATTTCTACTAATTCTTCATCTGTATAGTATTCCATTCTATGAGTTACTCCAAATCTATCTCTTAAGGGAGAACTTAAAAGTCCAGCTCTTGTAGTAGCTCCTATTAATGTAAAAGGTGGTAATTCTATTCTTATAGATTTAGCTGAAGGTCCTTTACCTATAATAATATCTAATTCTCCATCTTCCATAGCTGGATATAAAATTTCTTCTACAGATGTATTAAGTCTATGTATCTCATCAATAAACAATATGTCATTTTCTTCTAAAGACGTTAAAATAGCAGCTAAATCCCCTGCTTTATCCAATACTGGTCCTGAAGTTATTCTTAAATTTGTTCCCATTTCATTAGCTATCACTCCAGCCAAAGTAGTTTTTCCTAATCCAGGAGGACCATATAATAATATATGGTCTATACAAGAATTTCTTCTTTTAGCTGCTTCTATAAAAATTTTCATTTTTTCTTTTAATAATGATTGGCCAATATACTCATCAAAACGTTTTGGTCTAAGAGTTTTTTGTATTTCTTTTTCATTTTCTAACTCTTTTTCCGTAACAAATCTATCCATTGTTCCCCTCTAAACATTCCTTATCTATTTTATAAACTATTATATCATTTATAATGTTTTTTTAAAAGTTTTTTCTAATATAATAAATATTTGTTTAATATTATTCCATATATTTTTCAAATAAAATTGTATTCTTTCTAAATATATAGTATAATATACAAAACAAAGCTTTAAAAGGAGGATAAAAATGATTAAGAAAGTTTGGGGTATGTATTTCACTGGTACTGAAACTACAAAAAAAGTAGTCAATCATATAGGAAAAAAACTAGCAAATAAATTAGAAGTTGAATTTGAGGAATATGATTTTAGCTTACCTGCTGTAAGAAAAGTAGAAAAATCTTTTACTGCTGAAGATTTAGTTGTATTTGGAGTTCCTGTTATTGCTGGAAGAGTACCTAATTTATTACTAAAATATCTAGATACTTTAAAAGGAAATGGAGCTCTTACTGTCCCTATAGTTTTATATGGAAATAGAAATTTTGATGATGCTTTAATAGAATTGAGAAATATTTTAAACGATAAAGGATTAAAACCAATTGCTGGTGGAGCTTTCATCGGAGAACATTCTTTCTCTACTATATTAGGAGCTGGAAGACCTGATGAAAAAGATATGGATATAGCTACATCTTTCGCTATAAGTATCTTTGAAAAAATTACTGGTAAAGATTTTGATTCTGATAAATTAATAGAAGTAAAAGGAGAAACTCCTATTCGTTTCTACTATCAACCTAGAGATTCTAAAGGAAATCCAATAGATATTAGAAAAGTTAAACCAAAAACTAATAAAGACCTTTGTACAAAATGTGGAACTTGTGTGGCTATATGCCCAATGGGTTCTATTAATCCTGAAGACCCAAGTGATGTTTTTGGAATTTGTATGAAATGTTGTGCTTGTGTAAAAAGATGCCCTAATGGAGCTAAATACTATGATGATGCTAACTACTTATATCATCAACATGAATTAGAAGACCAATATGCTTCAACTAGAAAAGAGCCTGAACTTTTCTTATAAAATCTATAAAAAAGATTTTTTTAATAGAAATTTATATAATATAAATAGAGGATGTTACAAAATTGTAACATCCTCTTATCTTTTAATTACTATTCCCCTGCTGTTCCATATTTTTCTAGTAATTCTTTTGTTTCTTTTTTCTCTAAATCAATTTCATATGATTTTACAGAAATTTTTATTCTTTGTTTTTCTCTGTCTATTTCAATAATTTTTCCTTTAATTACATCTCCTACTTTAAATTTATCTTTTACATTTTTTATAAAATCTTTAGAAAGTAGTTGTGTTGGAATAAATCCATCTACTCCATCTTCTAAATTTACAAATACTCCAAAATCTTGAATATTTTTAATTGGTTTTTCTACTACATCTCCTACTTTATAGTTTCTTAGAGCTTTTTCCCAAGGACTTTCTTCTAAAACTTTAATACTTCCTTTAATTTTTTTCTCATTAACATCCAATTCTGTTACTTGTAATTCAACTATTTCATCTTTTTTAAATTTTTTATTTCCTATCCAACAGAAATCAGCTTGATGAACAAAAATATCTACTCCCTCTTCTACTTCTACAAATATTCCATAAGGTTTTACCTCTGTTACTTTTCCAGAAACTTTATTTCCTACAGCATATTTAGTTTCAGCATTAGTCCATGGGTCTTCAGATAATTGTTTAATTCCTAATTTTAATTTTCTTGATTCTGGTTTAAATTCAAGAACTTTTACTTTTATAGTATCCCCTACTTTAATAAATTCATTAATAAATACTTTTTTCTTATTCCAAGTTAAATCAGAAATATGGATTAATCCTTCTACACCATCTAAGATTTCAGCAAGAACTCCATATGGTAATATTTTTGTCACTTTTGCATCTACTATATCTTCTGTTTTATAAGTTTCTCCTGCTATATCCCAAGGATTTCTAGTTAAAGATTTTATAGAAAGTTTAATATTTTTCTTATCTTCTTCTAGTTCAATAACTTTTACTGTTATCTTCTCTCCTACATTATATCCTTCAATCTTTTCAGATTTTTTCCATGAAAGTTCAGAAATATGAATAAATCCTCTTAACTTTCCTATAGTTACTACTATTCCAAAAGGTAATATTTCAGTTATAGTTCCTTCTACTATATCTCCTACAGAAATTTTTTCAAATTCCTCTTGTTTTTCTGCCATAATAACATCTTTTCTAGATACAGTAACTTTTTTTCCTTTTTTATCTTCTTTTATTTCTTTTACCATAACTTCTATTTCTTTTCCTAAAATTTCATCAGAATTTTTAGTTTCTGATAAAGATTTAGGTAAAAATGCTTGGTGAGAATATATTTCAACAATATATCCACCTTTTATTTCTTTTATTACTTTTCCAACTATTTTTTCTTCATTAGATGATGCTGCTTTAATTTTTTCCCATCCAAGTTCCATTTCTATTCTTCTTCTAGAACCAATTAAATATTCTCCTTCTGGAGTCTCTCCAACTAGCATAACCTCTATTTCATCACCAACATTATAGTTTATTAATTCCTCTGTTCTAACTCTTACTGTAGTTGCTTCTCCAGGAACATCTAGAAAGCAAAAATTTCTCTCTTTACTTTCAATACGTCCAACTACTTTTTTACCATTTCCTCCTTCAGATGGTAGGTAGTTTTCTAGTAGTTCTTCAAATTCATTATAATCCATGTTTGTCATCCAAGTTCCCCCTTATATATTTTTCTATCTCTATTATTATCTTTTCTGGTGTTGACGCTCCTGCTGTAATTCCAACTCTAGAAATATCTTTAAACCAATTTAAGTCCAATTGATTTTTATCTTCAATAAGATAACTATTCTTATTAATATTTTTAGATAATTCTAAAAGTTTCTTACTATTTGAACTAGTTTTATCTCCAACTACTAAAACTAATTCAACTTCAGAAGCAAGTTTTTCTACTGCTCTTTGTCTTTCATATGTAGCTCCACAAATTTTACTATAGATTTCTATATTTTTAAAATTTGCCACAATATAATCTTTTATTTTAAAAAATATTTCTTTATTAAATGTAGTTTGTGTTAATAATGTATATGAAACTTTTTCATCAATCTTAAAATTAATAAATTCTTCATAGGAAGCAAATATCTTTATATTTTTACCAAAAGATATTATTCCCTTTACTTCTGGGTGGAACTTATCTCCAATAAAAAGTATTTCATTTCCTTTTTCTTCTGCCTCTATAAGAGCTTTTCTTATTTTCTCAACAAAAACACAAGTTGCATCATACAATTTACAATTACTTTTTTTTAAAATATTATAAATCTCTTTTGTTGTTCCATGGGCTCTTATTACAACTAAGTCTTTTGAACTAAGATTTATCTTTCCATTTAATAAATCTTCTTCTAATAATATTTTAAAACCTTTTAAGACTAATTCATTTACAACATTTTTATTGTGAACCAACATCCCTAATATGTATATATTCTCAAATAAAGAATTATTTTTTTTGATAATTTCTTCACAAAGATTTACAGCTCCAGATACTCCAAAGCAAAATCCCATTTTTTCGGCTCTTTTTATTATCATAAAAATTATTCTTCTCCAAATTGCTCTACTTCTATAAGATTTCTTAAAGCTTCTAACATTTCATCTTCATCACTACCATTAGCAGTAAGTGTAAGTATTGACCCTTGTTCTGCTGCTAAAAGCATAAGTCCCATTATACTTTTTCCATTTATCTCTTCATCTTCATATTTTACTTTTATTTCAGAATCGAAATTTCCTGCTGTTTGAACAAAAAGTGAAGAAGGTCTAGCATGAAGTCCAGCTCTATTTTTTATCTCCACAGTAATTGTTTTCATAAACTATTACTCTCCTTTTTATAAAATTATATACTTAAATTTTTTAAACTACACATAACTAAATTATATATTATTTATAGCTATTTTTCAAACTTTTTCTAAAAAATATTTATTTTATTTTCAAAGAAAAAAACAAAAAAAAGGATATTTTTACAATATTAATTTTATAATATTCAAAATTAAAAAAAACTTTACATAAAAATAAAATTATGATAAAATTGCTCCCATAAATATTTTTTATAAAATTGTATCTAAATATTATTTTTTTATATTTTAAATATATGGGAGGGTTTTTCATGAAAAATATGTTAGAAGCTTTTGGAAAAAATTACTTTTCTGAATTAGAGCTTAAAAGTAGAGTTCCTAGTTCTATTTTTAAAGAATTCAAAGCAGTTCAAAGAGGTGAAAAAGAATTATCTATTTCTGTAGCTGAAGTTATAGCTAATGCTGTAAAAAATTGGGCTACTGAAAAAGGTGCTACACACTTTACACATTGGTTCCAACCTCTTACTGAATTAACTGCTGAAAAACATGAGTCCTTTATATCTGTATCTTCTGATGGAAATATTTTATCTCAATTTTCAGGAAAAGAACTTATAAAAGGAGAAGCTGATTCCTCTTCTTTCCCTAATGGTGGACTTCGTTCTACTTTTGAAGCAAGAGGTTATACTGCTTGGGATATATCTTCACCAATGTTTTTAAGAGGACCTGAAAAGGCTAAAACTTTATTTATTCCAACAGCCTTAATAGGATATCATGGAGAAACTCTTGATAAAAAAGTTCCACTTTTAAGGTCAATAAATACAGTTACAAAAGAAGCCTTAAGAATTAAAAGAGTTCTAGGAGATTATAAATCTAATAAAATTGATGTTACTCTTGGAATAGAACAAGAATATTTTCTTATTGAAAAATCTTTCTTTGAAAAAAGAGAAGATTTAATGTTTACTGGTAGAACTTTATTTGGTTCTCTACCACCTAAAGGTCAAGAGTTAAGTGACCACTACTATGGAGCTTTAAAAGAAAAAGTAGAAGTGTTTATGGCTGAGTTAGATGCTGAAATGTGGCAGCTTGGAGTCATGGCTAAAACTAAACATAATGAAGTAGCTCCAAATCAATTTGAATTGGCTATTATGTACTCTTCAGCCAATGTAGCAGCTGACCAAAATCAACTTTGTATGGATATGATTAAAAGAGTAGCTGATAGACATGGATTAGCTGCCTTATTACATGAAAAACCTTTTGAAAAAGTAAATGGTTCCGGAAAACATTGTAACTGGTCTTTAAGTACTGATACTGGTGAAAATTTATTAGACCCTGAAAATCTTTCTAAAGGAAATTTAGATTTCTTAGTATTTTTAACTGCTATTATAGAAGGTGTTGATAGATATGGTGAAGTTTTAAGAGTATCTACTGCTACTCCTGGAAATGACCATAGACTTGGAGGTTCTGAAGCTCCTCCAGCTATAATTTCAATATTTATAGGAGAACCTTTACAAGAATTGTTAGAAAATGTTGATAAAATTAATATCAATAAAACTAAAACAGAATCTATTGAATTAGGAACTTATAACTTCCCAAAAATTCCTAAAGATAGTTCTGATAGAAACAGGACTTCTCCTTTTGCTTTTACTGGAAACAAATTTGAATATAGAATGCCTGGTTCTAGTGCTTCTCCTGCTACTCCTGTTTTTATGATAAATACTATAGTGGCTGATATTTTAAGGGAATATGCTGATATTTTAGAAAAAACAGAAGATAAATCTAATATAAATGATGAAGTTATTAAATTAGTAAAAGATAGATACAATAAACATAAAAGAATTATCTTTAATGGAAATGGATATGATGATTCTTGGATTAAGGAAGCTGAAAATAGAGGATTACCTAATTTAAGTTGTACTGTTGAAGCTCTACCAGTTTACAAAAAAGATTCTACTATAGACTTATTTGAAAGAAATGGAGTTTTAAGTAGAGAAGAATTAAACTCAATCTTTGTTATTTATACAGAAAGATATAATAAACAATTAAAAATAGAAACTACTACTGCTATAAGAATGGCTAGAAATGAAATATATCCAGCTATAATGAGATATATGAATAACATTGCTACTTCTATAAGAAATATTCAAGAAGCTTTAGGTAGTGACTATGAACAATGTGTTGCTGGAGATAAAAAACATCTTCTAAAAGTTATAAATGGAAAAGACCATTTAAGAAGTTCTTTAGCTGAATTAGAAAAAGATTTTGCTGAAGCAATAAGCATTAAAGACCAATATGAAAGAGCTAAATATTATAACTCTCATGTTGTTCCAAGACTTAAACATTTAAGAGAATGGGTTGATGTATTAGAACATCTTTGTGAAAAATCTTTATGGCCATTCCCTGTATATGAAGATTTATTATTCAAATTATAATTTAATAGATTTTAGTTAATAAATAAAAATCACTCTTTTATCTTTTTAGATAGAAGAGTGATTTTTTATAATATTGAGTACTCATAAAAATTTTTTAATAACAAATATTAACATTTTATCTTTTATTTATAAAATTAAAAATTTTTATAATTTCTTATAATTACTGAATAATATTATATTTTCTTTTTTAAAAAAATTATTATATAATAATATATTAAAGGAGGTTATTATGAAATATTTAGGGGAATTTTTTGCATTTATAACAGCTTTAGGCTGGGCTTCAAGTTCATTATTTTTTGAACATGCTTCAAAGAGAACTGATAGTGTTTCGGTTAATGTAATAAGATTGGTTTTTGGAATTATTTTTTTAGGAAGTTTTACTCTTGTAGATAGAGGAATATTTTTACCAACCGATTCTACTATATATAATTGGAAGTGGTTAGGATTATCTGGCTTTGTAGGTTTATTTTTAGGTGATTTATTTTTGTATGAAGCCTATACTTTAATAGGAGCTAGAATATGTATGCTTTTCATGACTATGACTCCTCTTATAGTAGGAATATTTGGATATCTTTTTCTAGGCGAGACTCTAACTTTACTTCAAATTTTGGCTATGATAATTACTTGTAGTGGAGTTTTACTTGTAGTAATCAAACCTAAAAATAAAACTGATGAAAAAAAATTCTCTACTAAAGGAATTTTATTTATATGTATAGCAACAATTTTTGAAGCTACAGGGATAGTTCTTACTAAAATGGGTTCAATGGGATATGACCCTAGCTCCTCTACTCAAATAAGAATGATTTGTGCTTTAGGAGTATTTATACTATTTCTTACTTATAAAAAATTATGGGGTAAAGTTTTTGAAGCTACAAAAGATAAAAAAGGAATATTATTAATAATCGGTGGAACTGTCACAGCTACAGCTGGTATAACATTTTTAGTAGCTGCTCTTAATTTAGGACATGCTGGTATTATCTCTACTATCTCTTCTACAAGTCCTATTCTAATAATTCCTATTTCATATTTTATTTTTAAAGAAAAAGTAAAATTAAAAGAGATAATCGGAGCTTGTATTTCTGTATTTGGAATTGTTTTATTTTTCTTATAAAAAATCAATAAATAATTAAAAAATTTTTTAATCATTATAAATAAAAAAGCCTGAAATAAACTATAAAAAATTATTTCAGGCTTTTTTATTTAATAACTAATCATTAATCTTTCCAACAATCAGCATTTTTTATTTCTGGTACATTTTTAGATTTGAATACAGGGTCTACACCTTTAGCTCTTTGCTCTTGATAATCTTTAATAACAGCAAAAGCAATTTTTGAAAGGATAGCTATTGTAATTAAATTCATTGTAGCCATAAGTCCCATAAATAAATCTGCTAAGTCCCAAACAATTTGAATATGGGCTACACACCCAAATAATACCATTCCAACTACCATTATTCTATAAATAGTTAACCAACCCTTATTAGCTTTTATAAATTCTATGTTAGTTTCACCATAATAATAATTCCCTATTACAGAAGAAAAAGCAAAGAATAGTATACAAGCAGCTATAAATATTGAACCCCAAGAACCAACTTGAGAAACTATAGCATCTTGAGTTAATTGAATTCCATTAGAACTTCCAGAAGTATAATTTCCTGAAATTAAAATTATGAAAGCTGTACAAGAACAAATTACTATTGTATCTGTAAAAATTCCTAAAGCTTGAACTAATCCTTGTTTTACAGGGTGAGATACATCAGAAGTAGCAGCAGCATTAGGAGCACTTCCCATTCCAGCTTCATTAGAGAAAAGTCCTCTTCTAATTCCTTGCATTATAACAGCTCCAAATAATCCTCCAGCTACTGGTTTAAATCCAAAAGCACTACTGAAGATTAAAGAAAAAATAGATGGAATTATTGCAATATTCTTTAATATTATAAAAACAGCTACAAAAATATAAGCTACAGCCATAACTGGTACTAATATTTCTGCTACACGAGCTATTCTTTTAACTCCACCAAAAATTATAATAGCTGTAACTACAGCTAAAACAATTCCTACATGTAATCTTTGAATATTAAAAGCCTTTTCAAAAGCAAAAGATATTGTATTAGCTTGAACTGAGTTAAATATCAATCCATAAGTTATAGAAATAAGAATAGAAAATACAACTCCCATCCATCTTTTTCCTAAAGCTTTTTCCATATAATAAGCTGGTCCACCTCTAAAATGTTCTCCATCTTTTATTTTATATACTTGAGCTAAAGTACATTCTATTAAACTTGAACTAGCTCCTATAAGAGCTATAAGCCACATCCAAAACACAGCTCCTGGCCCTCCAATAACTATTGCTATAGCAACACCAGCTAAATTTCCTGTTCCTACACAAGAAGCTATTGAAATACAAAAAGCTTGGAATGATGAAATACCATTTTTTGAACTAGAGTTTTTTCCTCCTAAAAGTTTTAACATTTCTCCTATAAGTCTAATTTGAATAAATCCTGTTTTTAGTGAGAAATAGAATCCTAATACTAGAAGTAATGCAATTAATAAATATGAATACAACCAAGTATTAACTGTTCCCACAAAATTTGATAAAGCTTCCATTTTTCCTCCTTAGTTTTTTAAAATATTGTTAAGTTTAGTTCTTTTGATAGTTCTTCTAATAAAGCAACTCCAGCCACAGAGTTCCCTTTTTTATCCAATGATGGTCCAAAAACTCCTATTCCCATTTTACCAGGAACTACTGAAACTATTCCTCCTCCTACTCCACTTTTAGATGGAATTCCAACTCTTACTGCAAATTCTCCAGAATTATCATACATTCCACAAGTAACCATCAAAGTTTTTATTATTGTAGCTATTCTTGTGCTTATAACTTGTTCTCCTGAACTTAATTTTCCACCTCTTGCCAAAAATAATCCTATTTTAGCCAAATTTTTAGCAGTTACTTCTATTGAACATTGCTTAAAATATACATCTAAAGCGTCTTCTACATTCCCCTCTATAATCCCTTGACTTTTCAAGAAATATCCCATAGCTCTATTTTTATTTCCTGTTTCTGATTCTCCACAATAAATTTTATAGTTTACATCTAAAGTTTCATCTTCTGTTATTTTTCTAATAAAATCTAATAACCTTTGGAATTTTTCTCTAGCATCTTTTCCATAAATCATAGAACTTACAGCTATAGCTCCAGCATTTATTAAAGGATTGTATGGTTTCTTTCTACTTGAAGTTTCCAATTTCGTTATAGAGTTAAACGGATCTCCTGTAGGTTCCATTCCCACCTTTGAAAAAACATACTCTTCTCCATTATCTAAAATAGCTAACATCAAACTTAAAATTTTAGATATACTTTGAATAGTGAATTTTATATCATAGTCCCCAGCACCAAATTCTTCTTGGTCCATATTATAAATATAAACTCCTAAAGCATCCTTTTTAGCTTTATCTAGTTCTGGAATATAATTAGCTACTTCACCTAATTTTGTCTTTCCTAGATTTTTTTTCACTAAACTCCTTAATAAATCTTCCATTTTTCCTCCAAAATATTTTTTTATGAAACTCTTTTATCATATTTTAAATATATAACCTTCTGACAAATATGTCAATAAAAATTTTAAATTATTGTTATATATTTTTTTTATAACCTAAATATTTCTTTTAGTTATTTTATTTTTTATGTTTTTTAACAGTTTTATCATAAATAAAATATATGGATTTTTCGAATTTTGTATATAGTTCTTTTAGTTAGCTAATATACCCATTTTAAATAAAATTTGTGTTATTATAAATATAACTGGAAAACTTATTATAGTTCTTAATATAAAGAATTTTAATGTATCCCAAAAATCAAACCCTATTTTTGAAGCAACTAATATCATTCCTGTTTCACTTAAAAAAATTAATTGAGCAAAAGATAAAGTTCCAATCAAAAATCTTGCCATCTCACTTGGCACACTTTCTATCAATAATGAAGGTAAATACATATCTGAAAATCCAACTATCATTGATGGGGCCATAACTTCAGCTACTTTTTGAGAAAATCCAAGTAACTTTAGTATTGGAACTAATGGCATTGAAATTATATTAAAAATAGTTGTATGTTCAGCAATAACAAGACCTAAAGTTCCCATAAACATTATTACAGGAATAAAAGTTATATAAAGTATTCCTA
The DNA here is from genome assembly GCF_012843705.1 of Fusobacterium sp. FSA-380-WT-3A. Lineage (NCBI taxonomy): Bacteria > Fusobacteriati > Fusobacteriota > Fusobacteriia > Fusobacteriales > Fusobacteriaceae > Fusobacterium > Fusobacterium sp. FSA-380-WT-3A. The sequence continues at coordinate 43,065 of NZ_JABAFQ010000006.1, forward strand.
CTTTCTTTATAGAATCTAATAAAATTTTAACTTCATTAGCTTTTTGAGCTGTTTCTGTAGCTTTTCTTATAGCTACAAGGACAGAAGTACTAGCTTCTTCTCCTTTAAAATCTCTTCCTAAATAATATTCATCTTTAAATTTCTTTAAAGGTAATCTTGCTATAATTATTCCAGCAATAACTGTTGAAAAAGCTATTGTAGCATAGAAAATTATAAATCTATCTGATAATCTTAATAAATCTGAAACTACTGCAGCAAAGGATATTCCAACTATTGAAAATGAAGTAGCTATTATTACAGCTTCTCTTTGAGTATAATATCCCTTTTGATATTGTTCATCTGTTACTACTATTCCTATTGTTCCATCTCCTAAAAATGAAGCTATAGCATCTATTGCAGCATATCCTGGAACTTTAAAAACTTTTCTCATAAATGGAGCTATTAATACTCCAATAAATTCAACAAGACCAAAAGCTGTAAGTAATGGCATTAATAAAACTCCTACACAAAATGTTACCATTAATGATGGTAATAAATCATTTGCCATCATTCCACCTGTATTAGGGTCTAATATTATACTTGGTCCTACACCATAATGAACCATTAAAAAGAAAATTGCCCCTAATATTCTAGCTGTTCCATTTATAGGCCCACAGACAAAGAATTCTTGAAAATATTTATTTTTAAAATCTCTTTTTATAAATCCTAAAATAGTTCCTAATATAGTTACACAAGATACTATAACTACTAACACTCTTATTTCCTCTATATATCCATCTATTATTATAGATTTTATATGTCCCATTAAAATAGATGACTCTTCACCAATTTTAAAAGGTGCTAAGAAGGCTAGTATTCCTAAAATAGAATAAAATAAAAATTTAAAAATTGCCATTTCTCCTCCTAATTATAAAATTATTTTTTAAAGATATCTATGTTGACATCTACTGTTATTTCTAATTCTTTTAAAGAAAATAATTTTTCTATCCCCTCTTTAGGACTTCTCCACCTATATGGAGTCATATTAAATAAACTTTTTATACTTTCATTTTCTTTTATATAGGTTTTATATTTACAATTCTTAGTTTCTACATATTCAAATATTTTTAAATCTTCTATTGGAGAATAAAAATCTTTCCTTATATTCTCATACACTACTTCTTTTATCTCAACTAAATGATTTTCTCCTGTAGATACTATTATTAAATATCCATCTTTTTTCAAACATCTCATCTTCTCTTCTGGAATAATCTTAGCAAACATACATATAATAAAATCTAAACTCCCATCCTCTAAAGGAAGATTTGAAGCACTAGCTACTACCCATTCAATGTCTTTATTCTTCTTTGAAGCCACTAAAACAGCTTCTTTTGATATGTCTATACCTATTATTCTATTTTCTATTTCCTTTTCACTTAAAAATTTTTTTAATCTTTCTGTATAATATCCTTCTCCACACCCTATATCCAATATATTAATGTTATTTTTGGTTAAAAGTGATATTATAGTTTCATTTACCTTTTCTGATATTCCTTGATAATAACCTTTTTCTAAAAATTTTTTTCTACTAATAACCATATCTTTATCATCACCAGGATTTTTACTATGTTTTTGATTATCTAATAACAAATTTACATATCCTGATTTAGATATATCATATGTATGATTATTTTTACAAGAATAACTTTTTCCATTTTTTATTAATTTCTCTTTACATTTTGGACAAATTTTGATTTCTTCCATTATTTTTATCCCTCTAAAATTTTTTTTATTTTTTTATTTAATAATTTATATCCTTCTGGGCTTAAGTGAACTCCATCAGCACTATATTTATTATCTATTATTCCCTCTTCATTTAAAAATAAATTATGTATCATTAGTTTTTCTACAAACATTTGATTTCTCAATAAAAAATTCAAGTTTTTTATTTTTTTATTTTTATCCTTATACATTGTTGGCAACACAGATATTAAAATAATTTTTTTAAATCTTTCCTTTAATATTTCTATTATTTTTAATAGATTATTAAAGATTTTTTCAGAGGGAATATCCCCTAATATATCATTAACTCCTACCATTAAAACTACTGTATCACCTTTTATATCTTCTCTGTCCTCAAGAAGCCACAATACATCTCTAGAACAAAATCCTGGAACCCCATAATTTTTTACATTTGGATAATTATTCCAAGCTGTTATACTATCACCTAAAAAAATTACCTTTTCCATATTTTCTCCTTAAGATAAGTTTTATTTTTAGAAATCAATCTATTATACCACATAATCCATTATTTGTCCTCTAATATTTTTTATTTAAGTCTATTTTTATGTAATTTTATTGACACATAAAATACATATTAATCTGATAAAATGCCTTTTAAAATTTTTGTTGGATATTTCTATTTTTTATGATAAAATACTAAGTATTTTATACAAAAATTTATTTGGAGATGATTTTTAAATGAAAAAAAATAAGGCTATCTTTTTAGATAGAGATGGTACTATCAATATTGATAAAGATTATATGTATCGTATTGAAGATTTTGAGTTTGAGCCTAAAGCAGATGAAGCTTTAAAAATTTTAAATGATTTAGGTTATATACTTATTGTTGTAACTAATCAATCTGGTGTTGCTAGAGGATACTATACTGAGAAAGATATACAAACTCTTCATGAAAAACTTTCAAAAATTTTGAAAGAAAAAAATATAAATATATCTAAATTTTATTATTGTCCTCATCATCCTACTAAAGGAATTGGAGAATATAAATTAGATTGTTTTTGTAGAAAACCATATCCTGGTATGTTGTTAAAAGGAATGGATGAATTTAATATAGACCCCTCTCTTTCTTTTATGGTAGGAGATAAATTGTCTGATGTTGAAGCTGGTTTAAAAGCAGATGTGACCCCTGTAATTTTAAAAACTAGAAATGATATTGATTTTTCTTCTTTATCAGAAAATATTTTAGTTTTTAATTCTCTCTATGATTTTGCTATAAATTTAAAAAACTCAAATAATAATTAAATTACAAAAATATTTTATTTTTTATTGTAAAACAATCACTAAAAGTGTTAGAATATAAATTGGCACTTTAACTTTTTCTATAAATCTAAAAAAGGAGATTTAATTTTTATAAAAATGAAACAATTATTAAAAGTAATAGAAGAAAAATTTCATAAAACTTTTAAAATACATGATATTTCAAAAGTTGAAATTGATAGTCGAAATATCAAAAAAGGAGATTTATTTTTCGCTATTAATAATGGTAAAAATTATATTGAAAATGTCTTAAAAATAGAAGATACCATTGTTATATGTGATGATAATAAATGGAAAAACAATGAAAGAGTTATTGTAGTAGAGGATACTGTAAAAGCTATGCAATCTATTGCTAAAGATTATCGTAAAAAATTAAATATTAAATTAATTGGAATTACTGGTAGTGAAGGAAAAACTACTACAAAAGATATAGTTCATGGTATTTTATCTTCTAAATATAAAGTCAAAAAAACACTAGGAAATTATAATAATCATATTGGACTTCCTTTTACAATATTGCAACTAAATGAAAATGACGAGTTTGGGGTAATAGAAATGGGAATGAGTCATAAAGGTGAAATTTCTGCTCTATGTGATATTTCTGATATTGATTATGGTATTATTACTAATATTGGTGATTCTCATCTTGAATTTATGGTTAATAGAGATAATGTATTTTTAGAAAAAAGTCAAATCAAAAACTATATTTCAGAAAAAAATCTTTTTGTTTTTGGAGATGATATCTATTTAAAAAATCTTTCTGGAAATAAAATTGGATTTAATAAAGATAATAACTTTATTATAACTGCTTACTCTGAAACATTAGATGGAGTTAATTTTTTTGTAAATGGTAATCAATACACTTTTAAACTTAATGGAAAACATAATTGTATAAATGCTTCTATTGGAATAGCTCTTGGACTTTCTTTAGGTTTAACTATTTCTGAAATTCAAAAAGGTCTTGATTTAGTTCAAGTAACTCCTATGAGATTTCAAAAAATAGAAAAAGAAGGAATTTTATATATTAATGATGCTTATAATGCTAGTCCTGTATCAATGAAAGCTTCTTTAGAAACCTTTGATAAAATTAATTTTTCTAAAAAAAAATTAGCAATTCTTGCTGATATGGGAGAAATGGGAGAAAATGCGATTTCTTATCATGAAGATGTTTTAAGATTTGCTAATAAAAGTAATATTGAAACTATCATTATTCTAGGTCCTTTAATGAAAGAAGCATATAAAAATATAAGCTCAAGTAAATTTATTTTAGTTGAAAATAAAGAAGAAATAAAAAAATTAATTAAAAATAATTTTTCAGATAGAATTATTTTATTAAAAGGTTCTAATTTTAACCGTTTATGGGAAATTATCTAGGTTGAGGAGAAAAAATGTTATATATCTTAAGTGAATTAAATAATAATTTAAATTTTTTGAAATCCATATATTTAAGAATTTCAATAGGTTTCGTCCTTTCATTTTTAATTGTTCTTATTTTAGGAAAACCATTTATAAAATATTTAAAAAAAATTAAATTTGGAGAAGAAATAAGAGAATCTGGACCAGCTTCTCACTACTCAAAAAAAGGTACTCCTACTATGGGAGGAGTTCTTATGATTTTTGGGGCTTTAATTTCTTCTTTAGTTATTTGTGATTTAAAAAATAAATTTGTTGTTTTGCTTATAATTACAACTCTTCTTTTTAGTGCCATTGGATTTATTGATGACTACAAAAAATTTACAGTAAATAAAGATGGACTTGCTGGAAGAAAAAAATTAATGCTTCAAACTATTATTGCTATTATCGTTTGGATATTTATAAAAGAATTCGGAATTACAGGTAATAAAATTATTGATTTTTCAATTATAAATCCTCTTTGGTCAGGTTCTCATATATATATAGGTAGCTTTTTTATGTTAGTGTTTACAATTCTTGTTATCAATGGTACATCAAATGCTGTTAATATTACTGATGGACTTGATGGACTTGCTACTATGCCTGTTATAATCAGTTGTAGTATCTTAACAACTATTGCTTATTTTAGTAGTCACTTTGAATTAAGTTCTCACTTAAGATTATTTTATATTGTTGGAGCTGGAGAAATTGCTGTATTTCTATCAACTATAATAGGGGCTGGTTTTGCTTTTCTATGGTATAACTGTTATCCTGCACAAATTTTTATGGGAGATACTGGTTCTCTTACTCTTGGAGGAATAATTGGAGTTATAGGAATTATTTTAAAACAAGAACTTCTTCTCCCTATAATCGGTGGAGTTTTTGTTATGGAAGCTGTTTCTGTTATGTTACAAGTTGGTTCTTACAAGTTAAGAAAAAAAAGAATATTCAGAATGGCTCCTATTCACCATCATTTTGAATTAATGGGAATTCCAGAATCAAAAGTGACTTTTAGATTATGGATTATGGCATTAATTTGTGGAGGAGTAGCATTAAGTATTGTAAGACTTAGAGGTATATTATAATTTATAATTAATTTTGGAGGTAATAATCATGGAAAGAGCTATTATTTTTGGAAATGGTGTTAGTGGTAAAGGTGCAAAAAAATTACTTGAATCAGAAGGAGTTGAAGTTATTTTAGTAGATGATAATAGTGGTATTAAATCATCTGATGCAATTAAAATCTTAAATGAAATAAACCTTTTTATTAAAAGTCCTGGTATTCCTTTTGATAATGAATTGGTAAAAAAAGCTTTAGATTTAGGAATTGAGGTTATTGATGAAATTGAATTAGGTTATAGATATATTATTGAAAAAAAATTGCCTACTAAAATAATTGCTGTTACAGGAAGTAATGGAAAAACTACAACTACTTCTAAAACTACTGAACTATTACAAAAAGCTGGTTTTAAAGCTATGCATGCTGGTAATATAGGAAATTCTTTTGCTGAATTAATTTTAAAAAATCCTGACCTTGATTATGTAGTTTTAGAGTTAAGTTCTTTCCAATTAGAGGGAATCAAAGATTTTAAACCTTATATCTCTCTAATTGTAAATCTTTCTCCAGACCATCTTGACAGATATGCTGTAGTTGAAGATTATTATGAGGCTAAATTTAATATTTGTAAAAATCAAAAAGATAATGATATCTTTATTTATAATGTAAATGATGATGAAACTATGAAAAGAATTACATCAAAAGTTTTCTGTGATACAAGAACTATAACTGTTGGAAAAAATAAAGGGATTTCTAATTGTTTTGATGAAAATGGTTGGGTTCTTTATAATGGAGAAAAAGTTTTAGAAGTTGATAAGCTTTCATTAAAAGGAAAACATAATTTAGAAAACTCTCTTTTCATAATTACAGTAGGTAAAATTTTAAATATTTCTAATGAAACAATACAAAACTGTTTATATAATACAAAATCTCTAGAGCACAGAATGGAATTATTCTATAAATGGGGACATACAGTATTTATAAATGATTCTAAAGGAACTAACTTAGATTCTACAAATTTTGCAATTGCTGCTTATAAAGGTTCTACCCTTATCTGTGGTGGTAAAGATAAAGGTTTACCTTTAGATAGTATGGTTAAAAATATAAAACTTAATATTAAAAAAGTTTATTTAATAGGAAAAATGGCTGATAGAATTGAAAAATCTCTTTTAGAGGTTAACTATCCAAAAGAAAATATCTTCAATCTTGGAACATTAGAAAATGTACTAAAACATATTAAAGAAACTATAACTTTAGAAGACAAAGAAGTAGTTTTACTTTCTCCATCAACTTCTAGTTATGACCAATTCAAATCTTTTGAACACAGAGGAAAAGTCTTTAAAGAATTAGTTAAAGAAATTTTTATTGGAGGAGAAATATTGTGAAAATAGTTATTACAACAGGAGGAACAGGTGGACATATTTATCCTGCTTTATCTGTAGCTAAAGAATTTCAAAAAAGAGGGCATGAAGTTACCTTTGTTGGAAGCTCCTCAAGAATGGAAAAAGATTTAGTCCCAAAATCTGGAATTAATTTTATAGGTTTAAATATTAAACCTGGAAAGTCTATTAAAAATATTATTTCTATTTTCTTTTTAATTTTACATTGTATTAAATATATAAAAAGAGAAAATCCTGATGTTATTATAGGATTTGGAAATTATATCTCTTTTCCTATGGTTTGTGCTGCTTTTATTAAAAGAAAAAAAATATATCTTCAAGAACAAAACGCTAATATAGGAATGACTAATAAATTTTTCTATAGATTTGCTGAAAAAGTGTTTCTAGCTTTTAATCACACTTTTGAAGAATTACCTATGAAGTTTCAGTATAAATTTAAAGTAACTGGAAATCCTTTAAGAGAAGAAATTTATAAAATAGATAAAAAAGAAGAAAGAGAAAAACTAAAAGTTTCTTCTGAAGAAAAAATTCTAGTTATAACAGGTGGAAGTTTAGGAGCTAAAAGTATCAATGAAGCTATAGCAAAATATTGGGATGAATTAGAAAATAAAAAAGGGCTTAGAATTTATTGGGCTACTGGTACTAAAAATTATGAAGATATCTTAAAAAATTTAGAAATAAAAAATGTTAATCATGTAGTAAAACCATATTTTGATAATCTTATTAATGTTATGGGAGCTGCCGATTTAATTATTTGTAGAGCTGGAGCCTTAACTATATCTGAAATTATTCAACTTGAAAAACCAGCTATATTAATTCCATACAATTCTGTAAAAGTAGGTCAGTATGAAAATGCTATGATATTAAAAGAAGCTGGTGGAGCTCTTATTTATAATGATAAAGAAGTGGATGAAGCAATTGAAACAGCTCTAGAAATTTTAGAAAATGAAAATATTTTACATAAAATGGGAAACAATATTAAAAACTTAAAAATAAATAATGCTACAAAAGCAATTGTAGATACAATTGAAATTTGGAGGAACAATTAATGAAAAATATCTTTTTTGTTGGCATCAATGGTATAGGTATGAGTGGTTTAGCTCAGATAATGAAAACATTAAATTACAATGTTTCTGGTTCAGACCTTTCTAATAGTTATTTATCTGAAAAAATGAAAAATCAAGGTATCAATATTTATTCTAAACATGACAGTAAAAATATTGACAATATTGATACACTTATAGTTTCTACAGCTATTGGAGAAAATAATCCCGAATATAAGAGAGCTAAAGAAAATAATTTAACTATTATTAAAAGAGGAGAACTTTTAGCTAATCTTTTAAACGAAAAAATAGGAATTGCTGTGGCTGGTACTCATGGTAAAACTACAACTAGTTCTATGCTTTCTTCTGTTTTATTAGAAAAGGACCCAACTATAGTTGTTGGAGGAATTATTCCTGAAATCAGTTCTAATGCTAGATGTGGTAAAAGTGATTTATTTGTAGCTGAAGCTGATGAAAGTGATAACTCTTTCTTATTTATGAAACCTAAATATTCTATCATCACAAATATTGAAGCTGATCATTTAGAAAAACATGGATGTTTAAATAATATTATTCATTCATTTAATACTTTTGTTTCTCAAACTTCTGAAGAAATTATTATTTGTGAAGATTGTCCAAATTGTAATGATATAATTAAAAATCATTCAGTAAAAACTTATAGTTTAATTAATAAAAAAGCCTTTCTTTTCGCTGACAATATAAGAGTTTATGGGAAAAAAACTTTTTTCGATGTATATATAAATGAAGAATATCTAGGTGAATTTATATTAAGTATCCCTGGAAAACATAATGTTTATAATTCTTTACCTGTTATATATTTAGGCCTAAAATTTGGAGTTTCTAAAGAAAATATTAAAAAATCTATATCTAACTTTACAGGTGCTAAAAGAAGATATGATATCTTATTAGATAAAGAAAATGTCAAAGTAATAGATGATTATGGACATCATCCTACTGAAATAAGAGCTACTCTTGAAGGAGCTAAAAGTATTGAAAATAAAGAAATTACTGTTATTTTCCAACCTCATAGATTTAGTAGAATTAAATTTTTATTAGACCAATTTGAAGGTGCTTTTGATAAAGCTGATGAACTTATACTTTTACCTGTTTACAGTGCTGGAGAAAAAGATGAGTTTGGAGTTACTATTGAAAATCTTTTTGAAAAAATAAAACATCCTAATTCAAGGATTGTATTTTCTGAAAGTGAATTAGAAAAAGATATACTATCTAAGAATATCCCTAGAACATATATATTTATGGGAGCTGGTAATATCTCTACTTTTGCTCATTCTATTGCTGAAAAATTAAAATAATTATTGAGGTCTCAATATGATTATAACTAAAAACTATAATATGAAGAATCATTCTAGCATAAAAATTGGTGGTGTAGCTAGACAATTTATTGAAATAGAAAATAAAGAAGAATTATATCCACTATTGAAAAATTTAAAAAATTATTTTATAATAGGAAATGGGACTAACCTTCTTTTATCTGATGATTTTTTAGATTTGAATTTTATTTCATTAAAAAAATTACGTAAAATATCTATTATTGATGAAAATAGAATAAATGTAGAAGCAGGTTTAGATTTTCCTCTTTTTCTTAATTATTTAGAGAAAAATAATCTTTCTGGATTGGAAGAATTAATAGGAATCCCTGGTACTGTAGGTGGGCTTATTTTTATGAATGGCGGTGCCCATGGAAGAGAAATTTTTGATTGTATAGAAAGTATTGAAATTTTAGATGAAAAAGGGAATATTTCAATAATAGAAAAAAAAGATTTAAAAATAGGTTATCGTTATACTGAAATAAAAGAACATAATTGGATTGTTCTAAGTGCAAATTTTATATTTCAAAAAAATTTTAATAAAGAATTGACTGAAGAGATAAAAAATAAAAGAAAAAATTCTCAACCACTTGAATTCCCTAATTTAGGTAGTACCTTTAAGAATCCATCTGGTTTTTTTGCAGCAAAACTTATTTCAGAATCTGGTTTACAAGGTCATAAGATAGGGGGAGCTCAAATTTCTACAAAGCATTCTAATTTTATTGTTAATGTTGATGGAGCTACATTTTCAGATGTTACTTCATTAATAAAATTAGTAGAAAAAACTATCAAAGAAAAATATAATATTAACTTAGAAAAAGAAATAATAGTTTTAAAATAAAGGGGGAATACAATTTTGAGAATAGCTGTATTTATGGGAGGAATTTCCTCTGAAAGAGAAATATCTTTAAAAACAGGAAAAGCTATATTAGAAAGTCTTCAAAGACAAGGCTATGATGCTTATGGTATTGAACTTAATCATGAAAATTTACTATCTGCTTTCCTTGAAAATGAATATGACTTAGCTTATTTAGCGCTACACGGTGTCTATGGAGAAGATGGAAGAATACAAGGACTTCTTGATATCTTAGGTAAAAAATATACTGGTTCTGGTATGATTGCTAGTGCTGTATCTATGGATAAAAATTTAACTAAACATGTAGCTGAAAATATAGGAATTCCAGTTCCAAAAAGTTATTCAAAGGAAGAAATTGAATCTATAGAAAAATATCCTATTGTTGTTAAACCTAGTACTGAAGGTTCTACTATAGGACTTTATATTTGTAATAATCTTGAAGAACTAAAAAAAGCTATTGAGTTTTCTGGTGATAAAGATATTACAATAGAAGACTTTATAAAAGGTGAGGAACTTACTGTTGGAGTTATTGAAGGAGAATCTCTAGGAGTTATAAGAATAAAACCAAAAAATGGTCTTTACGATTTTACTTCTAAATATACTAAAGGAATGACTGAATATGAATTTCCTGCTAAAATAGATGAAGATTCTTATAATAAAGCTATGGAATATGCATCAAAAATTCATAAAGCTCTTAATATGCGTGGAATTTCTAGAAGTGATTTTATTTTGAGAGAAAATGAAATTTTCTTCCTTGAAGTCAATAGTTGTCCTGGAATGACTGAAACTAGTCTTGTTCCTAAAGTAGCTACTTTAAAAGGATATTCTTTTGATGATTTAACAAGAAAAATGGTTGAAAATTTTAAATAAATATACTATAGGTGATTTTTTTGGGATTACTTATTCGTTTAAGCATATTTGTTCTATTATCAGTTGGAATTATTAAAACACACAATAATTTTTTTAAAAGAGATGACTATAAAATTAATTCTGTAGAAATAACTGGTTTATCTGAAGAAAAAAAAGATGAATTTTCATTTTTTAAAGATAATTTTTTAGGAGAATCCCTTTTACATATAGATGCTGATAAAATTAAAAATTTCATAAAACAAGATGTCAGAATAGAAGATGTCAAAGTTAATATATCAGATTATAATAAGCTAAATATTGATATAAAAAAAAGAAAACCAAAATATTATTTACAATATAATAATAGTATTTTTTTGATTGATAAAAATAATATTATATACGGTGAAATACATGAAGAAAAAATTTCTAGCCTTCCTTTTATTTTAGTAAAAAATAGCTTTGAAATTTTACCATTATTGGGTATAATAAAGAATATCGAAAATATTTTAAAAGGTAGCATTTCTCAAATATATAAAGTAGATGACAATTGTATTAATATTGTTTTAACAAATGGTTCTATTTTAAAAACTAATGAAAAAGTACCTTTAGAAAAATATGTAATAGGTGAAACATTATGTTTTGGATTATCTAAAAATAAAAAAATAGACTATGTTGACCTTAGATTCCAAGATTACATAGTCAAATATTTGGAGGATAAAAATGGGGAATAACAGTATACACAAGTTTGTTCTTGATATAGGAAATTCAACTATTAAATTATTAGCTGGAGAACTTGATGAAACAGGAAATAAATTAAGAGTTATCAGTTATCAAGAAGTTAAAACTCAAGGAATGAAAAAAAATATTATTGAAAATCCTATTATTTTAAGTAACTGTATCAAAGATGTTGTTAAACTTGTAGAAGAAGAAACAGGGCTTATTGTTGAAAAAGTTACTTTAGGGTATGGGGGAACTAATATTTTCTCAAGGACTAAAAATGTTAAAATTGATTTTAATCAAGAAAAAGTCATAACTAATGAGGATATAGAAAAACTTTATAGTATAGCTTATCATGATTTGTGTAATAACGATGAAGAACTTTTAGAAAGAGAAATTTATAATACAAAAGTCAATAATGGTGGACTTATAAAAAATCCTATTGGAATGGTTGGAAGATATTTCCAAGGAGATGTTCATTTAATTTTTATAAAAAAAGAAAATCTAAATGATTTATTAGAAGTTATTCACAGAGCTGATTTAGAAGTAGAATCTACTATATTAAATTCATATGCAGCAGCTAAATCTACTCTTAAAGAGGAAGATAAAAAAAGTGGTGTTGCTCTTATTGATATTGGTGGTGGAAGTACAGATATCATCATTTACAAAAATAATAAACTTATATATACTAAATCTCTTCCTATTGGAGGATATCATTACCTTAGCGATTTAGGATATATTTATAATGTTTCACTAGAAGAAGCTCAAAGTATTATTTATAAAACAGCAGTTATAAAAGGTAATAAATATATTTTACCTAGTAAGGAACTTGAAATAAAATCTGTTTCTGAAGCAATCAATGCTCGTTCTAGTGATTTTATTGGACTTATTAGAAAAACTATAGATGAATCTGGTTTCCAAGGATATCTTGAAAAAGGTATTTTCTTAACTGGAGGAGTTGCTAAAATGGATGAAATGTACGATTGGATTAATATAAAAATTGGTTACCCTGTAACAAGAGTTAATCCTCTAAGAATAAATGGTATAATAAATCCTACTCCTGAAATGTCTGTATCAATTGGTATTCTTTTAGAAATTATGGAGAAAGAGTACTTAGAAATAAAGAAAAGAGAAAAAGAACAAAATGAAAAAAATACTTCTTCTGAAATAGCAAGTAATGTTACTGAAAATTCTACTGAAAAAAATGCTAATGAATCTGCTGAAAAAATTAATCAAAAAACTAAAAAGAAAGAAAGTTTCTGGAAGAAAATATTTTCTAATTTTATATAAAATATTGGGAGGTTATAAATGTCTGACAACATTGTAAAAATAAAAGTTATTGGAGCTGGTGGAGCTGGTGGAAATGCTATAAACGATATGATAACTACTGGAGTTTCTGGGGTTGAATTTATAGCAGCTAATACAGATGCTCAAGATTTAAGTAAATCTCTAGCTGATGTAAGAGTCCAATTAGGGGAAAAATTAACTAGAGGACTTGGAGCTGGAGCTAATCCTGATGTAGGAAGAGAATCTGCTGAAGAAGATGTTGATAAATTAAAACAACTTCTTGAAGATGCTGATATGTTATTTATTACAGCTGGAATGGGTGGAGGTACTGGTACTGGTTCTTCTCCTGTAATAGCTAGAATAGCTAAAGAATTAGGAATTTTAACTGTAGGTATAGTTACAAAACCTTTTGGATTTGAAGGGGGAAAAAGAAGAAATAATGCTGAAAGGGGAATTGCTGAATTAAAACAATATGTTGACTCTTTAGTAGTTATCCCTAATGACAAATTATTTGAATTACCTGATAAAACAATAACTCTACAAAATGCTTTTAAAGAAGCTAATAATATCTTAAAAATTGGTATTAAAGGTGTAGCTGACTTAATGATTGGAAATGGTCTTATAAATCTTGACTTTGCTGATATTAAAACTACTATGCAAAATTCAGGAGTTGCTGTTTTAGGATTTGGAGAAGGAGATGGAGAAAATAGAGCTATGAAAGCTACTGAAAAAGCTTTAAAATCTCCTCTATTAGAAAAATCAATTTCTGGAGCTAGTAAAATCCTTCTTAATATAGCTGGTTCTTCTGATTTAACTTTAATGGAAGCTCAATCTATAGCTAATATTGTTAAAGAAGCAGCTGGAAAAGACGCTGATGATGTTATGTTTGGTGTTAATATCAATGATGAATTAGAAGATAGAATAGAAGTTACTATTATAGCTAATAATTTCGTTGATGAAATGGAAAAAACTGAACCATTTATCAATATTCAATCAAAACAAGAAAAAGTTTCAACTACTCCTGTTGAGTCAAATACTACTACTAGAAACAATGATTTAGATTTAGATTTACCACCTTGGATTAGAAGCAGTAGATAAAAAAATAAAGAGTATTGTAATATTTACAGTACTCTTTTTTGTTTTTTAATACCATATTTTTCACTTTTATTTTATATTCTTTATTTTTTTATTATAATTTTCTAAAATATAAAAAAATCCTTGATTTTATTATAAAAATATGATATTATAATTAAGGCCCTGCTCAATTAATTTAATTTTTTGGGCTAAAACCATAGGGAGGAGGTAAACAAATGAAAGCTTACGAAATCATGTACATCATCAACCCAACTGTTTTAGAAGAAGGTAGAGAAGCTGTTATGGCTAAAGTTAATGATATCTTAACTGCTGCTGGAGCAACTGTTGCTAAAACTGAAAAATGGGGAGAAAGAAAATTAGCTTATCCTATCGACAAAAAGAAAACAGGATTTTATGTGCTTGTTACTTTAGAAATGGACGGAACTAAATTAGTAGATGTTGAAAGAAAACTTAACATTACTGAAGAAGTAATGAGATATATCATCGTTAAAAAAGACTAGTTTCAAAAAATCTATTATTAAGTAAAAGTTTATTTCAAAAGGAGGTATTTAAAATGGCTGAATTCAGAAGAAGAAGAGCTAAATTAAGAGTTAAAGCTGAAGAAATCGATTACAAAAATGTTGATCTTTTAAAAAGATTCGTTTCTGATAAAGGAAGAATAAACCCATCTAGAGTAACTGGAGCTAATGCTAAGTTACAAAGAAAAATAGCTAAAGCTATTAAAAGAGCTAGAAATATCGCTTTAATTCCTTATACAAGAATAGAAAAGTAATTTAGATAAAAAAAGCAGAAAATAAATTTCTGCTTTTTTTTATTTTTTTGAAAAATAAATGAAAATATTATATTTTATAAAATTAATAATAATTTTTGTAGTAAAAAATATTTTTTATAATTTTTAAAATAATCTAATTATAAAAAATAATACTGTTTAATATAAATAAAGTTTTTAAGAATAGAAAAGTAAAACAATTTAATTATTTTTATAGTAAAATAATTTAAAATAACTCTATATTTTTTTAGTCTATTATATTAGATTCAAAGAATAATTTAGGATTTACAAAAGTAGTTCCTACACTAATTGTAAAATGCAAATGAGGACCAGTAGTAAATCCAGTATTTCCACTTTTACCAACAACTTGTCCCTTTTCTACTATATCTCCAACTTTGACATTAAATTCACTCATATGGGCATAAGCTGAATACAAATTCATTCCATGGTCTATTATTAAAGTATTCCCTGTTGTAGTCAATTTTTCAGCAAGAACTACTTTTCCATTATTTGTAGCTTTTAAAGTTGTCCCAATAGGTACAGGGAAATCCATTCCAGAATGATAACCTACAACTTTATTATTTACAAATCTCATAGCTCCAAAAGTACTACTTATATCATGATATTTTTTGTCTTCAATAGGATAAATAAAATTTCCTGTCCATAATTTTTCTTTTATTGGATTTGATTTTGCTTCAGCTGTTTTATTTGTCATAACTTTCATATTAGATGATGACCTTTTTTCTTTCATAGTATTACTAACAGTAATATAACTTTTTTTGAAATTTCCATCTGTTATTTTTATATCTTTTTTATAAATTAATTGATTTTTATTATAAATTTCTAATGGATAATCTCCCTCTTCTGTAGAATAATGGACAGGAATTAAAGTAATTTTTTTATCATTATGGATAAAAGTTTTTAATTTTGTTTGAGATTTTTTAAAAACAATTTTATAATCCTTTTTTTTAGGATATTCAACTACAAATAACTCTCCTTGTTTTACTGTTTCAGTAGAAATTTTTATATTTTTTTTAGTCATATAAATATCAAAATCTTTGTAAAAAAATATACAAGAAAATATGCTTATGCTCAATAATAAAATTAATATTTTTCTCATAAATACTCCTTTTTCTAGTTTTTATTAGTTTATATTATATCATAATTGGTAGAAAAATATAAAATATATCTTTATAAATATTAATTTATTTGGTATAATTATTACAGATAAACAAAAATAAATGTAAATATTTTTTTTTATAAGAATTGGGGGAAGTATGAAATTATCTGTAGCTATGATAACTTTAAATGAAGAAAAAATATTAGAAAAAACTTTAAAATCTTTAGAAAATATAGCTGATGAAATTGTTATTGTAGACAATGGTTCTACAGATAATACAAGAAATATAGCTGAAAAATATGGAGTTAAATTCTTTGAAGAAGAATGGAAAGGCTATGGTCCCCAAAGAAATTCCTCTATTGATAAATGTTCACATGAATGGATATTAAATATAGATGCTGATGAAGAAATTTCTCCTAAATTAGCTGAAAAAATAAAAGAAATAAAAGAGAAGGAAACTGAAAAAAAGGTTTTTGAAATAAACTTTTCTTCAGTTTGTTTTAATAAAAAATTAAAATATGGTGGTTGGAGTAATCAGTATCACATTAGACTTTTTAAAAAAGAAGCTGGACGTTTTAATTATAATGAAGTCCATGAAGGATTTGAAACAAAAGAAAAAATATATAGATTAAAAGAGGAAATATATCATCACAGTTATGTTTCTTTGGAAGATTACTTCAATAAATTTAATAAATATACAACTTTAGGTGCTTTAGAATACTATCAAAGAGGTAAAAAACCTTCTAATTTTCAAATAATCTTCAATCCTATCTTTAAATTTTTGAGAATGTATATTATAAGATTAGGATTTTTAGATGGTATCGAAGGACTTATGATAGCTACAGCTAGTGCTATGTACTCAATGGTAAAATATTTTAAACTTAGAGAAATTTATAGAAATGGTTCTTATAAAAAATAGAGGTATATATTTATGGATATAAATAAAATAAAAAAAATCATAATTTCTAGAACTGATAAAATAGGAGATTTACTTTTATCTATTCCTAGTTTTTTTATGGCTAGAAAACTTTTTCCTAAAGCTGAAATTATGATACTTGTTAGAAATTATAATTATGATATTGTAAAAAATTTACCTTATATAGATAAGATTTTAAAAATAGATGATTATGATGAAAAAGCTTTAACTGATGAAATAAAAAAATTTAATGCTGATGTTTTTATAGCCCTTTATAATGATAAATTTATTTCAAAGATTGCAAAAATAAGTAAAATTCCCTATAGAATAGGACCTATTTCTAAAATTTATTCTATTTTTGCTTTTAATAAGGGAGTTTGGCAAAAAAGGTCACACTCTATAAAAAATGAAGCTTTTTATAATTTAGATTTAATAAAAAGAATAGATGAGAAAAAATTTGATGAGCTTTATGAATTAAATAGTAAAATCTATTTAGAAAAAGAAAATATAGAAATAGCTAATAAATTTTATTCTGAAAATAAAATAGAAGGAAAAGTTTTTTTAATCAATCCTTTTATGGGTGGTTCTGCTAAAACTATTACAGATGAGCAATATACTTCTCTTATTCAAAAGTTTTATGATAAAGTAAAAGATATAACTGTAGTTATAACTTGTCATATTTCTGAAAAAGAAAGAGGGGAAAAAATTGTAAAAAATATAAGTCGAGAAAAAGTTTTTTTATTTGCTAATGAGGGTTCTGTGTTAAATTTAGCTGCTGTTATTGATAGATGTGATTTATACTTAGGTGGGTCAACAGGTCCTACACATATAGCTGGAGCCTTAAATAAAAAAATAGTTGGAATTTATCCAAATAAAAAAACTCAACATCCTATTAGATGGGGAGTAATAAATAATGAAAATGTAACCTATATTATTCCTGATAGACCAGAAAGAAATGTAGTAGAAAACTATTCAAAAGAGGATAAATATTTTAAATCTTATGATAGTGAAATTGAAAATGAATTATTATTAGCTTTGGAAGAAAAGCTTAAATAAAAGTAGGTGAATATTTTGAGAATATTAATTATACATACAGCTTTTATAGGAGATATAGTTTTATCTACTCCACTTATTAAAAAAATAAAGGATATTTATCCTGATTCTGATATTACCTACGTAACTACTCCTAGTGGAGAAGCTATTTTAAAAAATAATCCTCACTTAAACAATATTATTGTATATGACAAAAGAGGAGAACATAAAGGTTTAAGTGGAGTTTGGCAATTAGGAAAAAGACTTAGATATGAAAATTTTAATATGGTTATAGTGCCTCATAGATATTTAAGAAGTTCTGTTTTAGCTTGGCTTTCTCGTTCTCCTATTAGAATAGGTTATGATATTGCTTCTGGTAAATGTTTATTCACTCAAAAAATTAAATATGATAAGACTAAACATGAAGTAGAAAAACTATTAAGTTTTATTGCTCCAGAAAATAAACAAAGATATGAGATTGAATTGTATCCTAGTGAAAGTGAAAAAGAAAAAATATCTAATATTTGGAAAGAAAATAATCTTGAAGATAAAAAAGTGGTAATTCTTGCTCCTGGAAGTAAATGGTTTACTAAACAATGGCCTGTAGAATATTTTAATGAAGTTATAGAAAAGTTAAAAGTTAATAAAAATATAGGTATTGTTGTTGTAGGTGGTAAAGAAGAGGAAAACTTACCAATAGTAAAAGATGGAGTTGTTGATTTAAGAGGAAAAACTTCTCTTTTACAATTAGCTGATGTTTTATCAAGAGGAGATATTGTTGTTACTAATGATTCCTCTCCTATCCATATAGCTTCAGCTTTTAAAAAACCTAGAATACTTGCAATTTTTGGTCCTACTGTAAAAGAATTTGGTTTCTTCCCTTGGAGTTTAAATAGTAAAGTATTTGAAGTTGAGAATCTAAATTGTAGACCTTGTGGAATTCATGGGGGAAAATCTTGTCCTAAAAAAGATTTTCAATGTATGAAGAAAATATTACCAGAATATATTTTATCAGAAATAAATAGCTATTTAGGATGTGATAAAAATGTATAAAGGGATAATGGAAAAAAAGAGAGTTTTTTTTAATGAATTATCTTCTATTGAATTTTTTGATGCTATAAAAGAAGAAAGATATAGAATTCTAAAAACTTTAAAATCTGACCATAGAAGTATTGTTAAGCTTATACAATTTAGAGGAAAATCATATATATATAAAGTTCCTTTAGAAAAAAATACTAGAAAATGGCAAAGATTCTTGTCTCTTTTTAGAGGCAGTGAAGCACAAAGAGAATTTAAAAATTTAGAAAAAATATTGGAAAATGGTTTTGATACTCCAAAACCTTATTTTGCGTGTGAAATAAAAAAATTTGGAATGGTAGTTGATTCTTATATAATAATGGAGTATATAAACGGAAATGCTGGAGATATTAATAGTTTACCTTTTATTACTGATACTCTTAGTAAAATTCATAAAAAAGGTTATATTCATGGAGATAGTCAACTTTCTAATTTTATTCTTACTAATGATAAATGTTATATAATAGATGCTAAATTTAATAAAAGTATTTTTGGAAAAATAGCTCAAGCTTATGAATTCATATATCTAGAAACTAGTTGTGGGCAAGATATAGGACAATTCTATAATAAAAAAGGTATTGTTTATTTAATAGCTAGAGGTATTGATAATTATCTTATTCTTTGGGGAAGATTTAGAGCTTGGATAAAATCCTTAATAAGAGGAGAAAAAAATATTTCTTCAAGTGATACATCTAAAGAAAATTTCATTGATAAATTTAAAAATAAAATATCTAAAAAGAAATTTAGTCAAAGTTTTTCAAAAGTTTTTAAGAAAAAAGAAAATCAAAATGAAAATAAAGAGAATGATGAAACAAAATCAAATAATCAGGAGGAACTTAAGTGAGAATTTTAATTATTAGACTAAGTTCCATAGGAGATATAATTTTAACTACACCTATTCTAAAACAATTAAAAGAAAAATATCCAAATATTACCATTGATTTTTTAGTTTTAAAAAATTTTAAAGACTCTATAGAAGGAAGTCCCTATATTGATAATTTAATTTTATTTGATAAAAAAATCAATGATGGATATAAAAATATCAAAGAATTTGCAAAAAAATTAAGTAAAAATAATTATGACTATGTTTTTGATTTACATAGAAAATTTAGGTCAAAATTAATTTCTAGTGGAATTAAATCTAAAACTTTTACATATCCTAAAAGAAAAATATGGAAAACTCTATTAGTTAGATTAAAAGTTATAAAATATCATGTAGATGATTCTATTATAAAAAATTATTTTAAAGCATTTAAAATTTTAGATTTAAAATATAAGTTTGAAGATTTACATTTTCCATTTACAAAACAAGATTTAGAAAAAGTAAAAGAATTTGGTGGATTATTTGCTATAGCTCCTGGAGCTTCTAAAGAAACTAAAAAATGGTTACCTGAAAACTTTGGAAAATTGGCAAAAAAATTATATGATAAATATAATATAAAAACCGTTTTATTAGGTGGAAAAGAAGATATAGAAAGGTGTAATTTAATAAATAATGTAAGTGATAATTCTTGTATTAATTTAGCTGGTAAACTTTCTTTAAAAGAAAGTGGAGCATTACTTTCCATATCTAAATTATTAATCACCAATGACTCTGGTCCTTTTCATATAGGAAGAGGGGTTGGGTGTAAAACTTTTGTTATCTTTGGGCCAACAGACCCTAATATGTTTCAATTTAATAAAGATACTACTTTAATTTATTCTCATGAAAAATGTGCTCCATGTAGCCTTCATGGGGAAAAACAATGTCCTAAAAAACATTTTAATTGTATGAATAATATAAAAGTAGATTATGTTTTTAATTTAATAAATAAAAATTTAAATAAGGAGGAATTATAGTGGCAGTAAAAAAAGTTACAACAGAAGTTGTAGATAAAAATAAAGCTCTTGAAAATGCTATAAAACAAATTACTAAAGATTTTGGTGAAGGTTCTATAATGAAACTTGGAGAAAATAAATCTATGAATATAGAAGTTATTTCTACAGGAAGTATAAATCTAGATGCTGCTTTAGGACTTGGTGGAGTTCCAAAAGGAAGAATTATAGAAATATATGGAGCTGAAAGTTCTGGTAAAACAACTATTGCTCTTCATATTATAGCTGAAAGCCAAAAAAAAGGTGGAATAGCAGCTTTTATAGATGCTGAACATGCTTTAGACCCTGTATATGCTAAAGCTTTAGGAGTAGATATTGATGAACTTTTGATATCTCAACCAGATTATGGAGAACAAGCATTAGAAATTGTTGATTCTTTAGTTCAATCTTCAGCTATTGATGTAATTGTAGTAGACTCAGTTGCTGCTCTAGTTCCAAAAGCTGAAATTGATGGTGAAATGTCAGACCAACAAATGGGATTACAAGCAAGACTTATGTCAAAAGCTCTTAGAAAATTAACAGGAACTTTAAATAAATCAAAAACTACTATAATCTTTATTAACCAAATAAGAGATAAAATTGGTGGATTTGGTTTTGGACCTCAAACAACAACTACAGGAGGAAAAGCTCTTAAATTCTATGCTTCTGTAAGACTTGAGATAAAAAGAGTTGGTTCTGTAAAACAAGGTGATGATATAATAGGAAACGAAGTTGTAGTAAAAGTTACTAAAAATAAAATAGCTCCTCCTTTTAAAGAAGCAGCTTTCCAAATTATGTATGGAAAAGGAATTTCAAGAGTAGGAGAAATATTAGATGCTTCTATTAAAGCCAACATTGTTTCTAAGTCTGGAGCTTGGTTTAGTTATGGAGATATAAGACTTGGTCAAGGAAAAGAAAATGTTAAAGCAAGACTTGAAAAAGAAGAAGACCTTTTAGAAAAAATCTATAGTGAATTAAAAGAAAAAGGAGTTAAACTTGCAACTTCTACAAGTGAAGAAGATGAAGAAAATTTAGGAGAAAATATTACTGAAGATGAAAATATTGAAAGTTCAGAGGAATAAAATACTTTTTGAAAATAATGTAGAAATTAGTCTTCAAAAAACAACAATAGATGAATATAAATTAAAAGAGGGAGTAGAGATTGAGAAAGATATTTATCTTAATCTTGTTGAGAGAGCAGCTCTCTCTTTTTCTTATTGGTTACTTGCTAAAAGAGATTATTCTACAAAGGAATTTACATCAAAATTGATGATGAAATATAGAGAAAAAAATATTATTATAAATATAGTTGAAAAATTTAAAGAATTAAATTATCTTAATGATGAGGATTTTGCTCTTTCTTATATCAATTCTCATAAAAGTTGGGGAAATAAAAAACTTGAATATAATCTTTTATTAAAAGGTATAGATAGAAATATTATTCATAGTCTTTTAGAGGATAACATTGAAGAAGAATTAAAAGAAATAGAAAAATTATATATAAAGATGGGTACAAAGGATAAAAAAAAGAAAATAGAAAGTTTAATGAGAAAGGGATTTAAATATGAGCATATTAAAAAAGTAATCTCTTATTTAGAAAATTAAATCATTGATAAAAAAAGGAAGATATGATATTATATAGCTTGATTAATTTTTGAAAGGGTATAAAAATGAGAAATATAAAAATAACATACTCCTATGATGGAAGTGACTTCTTTGGTTTTCAAAGACAAATAGATAAAAGGACTGTTCAAGGTGAATTAGAAAGAGTTTTAAATATTATTTTAAAAAAAGAAATAAATCTTATAACAGCTGGAAGAACTGATAGAGGAGTACATGCTAATGTACAAGTTTCTAATTTTTTTGTTGATGACTCCATAACTATACCTTTAAAAAATTTTCAAAGAGCTTTAAATAAATTATTACCAAATGATATTGATGTATATAAAATGGAAGAAGTCCCTCTTAATTTTAATTCTCGTTTTGATGCAAAATATCGAGCTTATGAATATCTTATCACTTGGAAAAAAAATGTATTTACTAGAAAATATATAACTTATATAAACAAACCTATTGATTGTAAAAAATTTTTAGAAATATTATTACCACTTGTAGGAGAACATGATTTTAATAATTTTAGATTAAAAGATGAAAATAATAAAACAAGTATTAGACAAATACATAAAATTGATGTGTATTTGAAAGATGAAACTACATTGGGAATATATATAGAGGGAAATGCTTTTTTAAAAACTCAAATAAGAATTATTGTAGGAACTGCATTAGATGTATACTTTGGTAGAAAACCTGAAAATTATATTAAACTATTATTAGAAGAACCAAATGTAGAGAGAAAAATAGAGATAGCAGAGCCTTCTGGTCTTTATTTGACAAAAGTAGAATATTAGGGAGTAAAAATGGAAATAAGAGAAGTTTCTATAAAAGATAAAGATATAATGAATGAAATAGTTGAAATGGAAAAGGACACCTTTGGAAAATTTGGTGGAGTTGATTTATGGATATTAAAACCTATTGTAAAATTTGGTAAGGTATTTGTTGCTATAGAAGATGAAAAAGTAGTTGGTGCTGCTGAATTTATGATAGCTTTTGATAGACCTGAAGTTTTTCTATATGGATTTTCTGTTATGAAAGAATATAGAGAAAAAGGAATTGGAACTACACTTTTATTATATTGTGAGGAATATTTTAAACAATATGATAAAGAAACTATATCTTTAACTGTTGACCCTAAAAATATAAAAGCTATTAATCTTTATCAAAGAATAAATTATTTTATTGAAAGTCTAGAAAAAGATGAGTATGACATAGGTATTGATAGATTTATTATGAAAAAATCTTTAACTTCTTAAAAAAAACTTTACTTTTTTCTAATTTTAAATTATAATAATATAAAAATCATTATAAAATGAAAGGAGTACAAATATGAATAATCATGTAGAAGAAGTTAAAGATGTTGGTAGTTTTTTAAAAGAACACGGAATAAAACCATCTTATCAAAGAATGCAAATCTATAAATTTCTTTTAGAAAATAAAATACATCCTACTGTTGATACAATATACAAAGCTTTATGTGATGAAATTCCTACTCTTTCAAAAACTACAATTTATAACACTTTAAATACTTTTGTTGAAAAAGGAATCGTTAGTGTAATAGTTATTGAAGAAAATGAAACTCGTTATGAAGCTAATATGACATTACATGGACATTTTAAATGTAATGATTGTGGAAATATATATGACATTTTCTTAGATACATCTTCTTTAGATTTAAGTCAACTTGATAAGTTCGATATAAAAGAAAAACATATATATTTTAAAGGTACTTGTGAGCATTGCCTAAAAAAAGCTAAAAGTCATAACTAATAGTGATATTAATGGAAAGTAAAGAATTTTGTAGTTGTACAGATTTAAACTGTCCTAATCATCCTACTAATCATGACAAAGGCTGCAATCTTTGTATTTTAAAATGTTTAAAATTAGGTGAAATCCCTTCTTGTTTTTTTAATGATATTTCTAAAGAAAAACCAGAAAATGGAGATTATTCCTATAAAGGATTTGCCAATTTTATATTAAAACATAATAAAAATTAATAAATAGCACGATATATTCGTGCTATTTTTATTTTCTAATAAAGAAAAAGAACTATTACAAATTATTATAAAATGTAATAGCCCCCTTCCTTTAGTTTTAAAAGTTTTGGTTTGTTTACTTATTATTTATTTCTTAAAAGAGCTTGAATTTTAATAGGTAGTCCAAATAAGTTTATAAATCCTTCAGCATCTTTTTGGTTATAAACATTATCTTCATCAAATGTAGAGAAGTCTTCAGAATATAATGAATATGGAGATTCCATTCCTTGAAGTATAATATTTCCTTTATAAAGTTTTAAATTTACAACTCCTGTTACAAATTTTTGTGAAACATCTACAAAAGCAGAAATTGCTTCTCTATAAGTTGTAAACCATTGTCCATTATAAATTAATTTTGCCATATAGTTAGATAAATTTTCTTTAGCTTGAAATGTTTCTCTATCTAAACATAATCTTTCTAATTCTTCATGGGCAAAATATAAAATTGTTCCACCTGGTGTTTCATAAACTCCACGAGATTTCATTCCAACTAATCTATTTTCTACTAAATCTATAACTCCTACTCCATGTTTACTTCCAAGTTCATTAAGTTGTTTTATTAATTCTACCCCTGAAAGAGCAACTCCATTTAATTTAGTAGGTACTCCTTGTTCAAATTCTATAGAGATTGTTTCTCCCTCTTCTGGAGTATCTTCTAAAGGTTTTACCCATTGTAAAAGTTCTGAATAATTAGGTGTATTACTTGGATTTTCAAGTTCTAGACCTTCATGGCTTATATGGAAAAGATTTTCATCTCTACTGTATGAAGAATTTTCTTTAAAAGGTAATTCAATTCCTTTTGATTTTAAATATTCAATCTCTTGTTTTCTAGATTTTATATCCCAAATACGCCAAGGAGCGATAATTTTTATATTAGGAGCTAAAGCTTTTATTCCTAATTCAAATCTAACTTGGTCATTTCCTTTTCCTGTTGCTCCATGAACAATATAGTTAGCTCCTTCTTGTTTAGCTATCTCTACTAAAGCTTTTGATATAACAGGTCTTGCTATTGAAGTTCCTAAAAGATATTTTCCTTCATATTTAGCTCCTGATTTTATCATTGGAAATATATATTCGTCTACTAATTCTTGTGTTTTATCTACAGCATAAAATTTTGATGCTCCACTTTCTTTGGCTTTTTTAGCTACTGCCTCAAAATCATCTTTTTGTCCTACATTTACAGATACTGCTATTACTTCAAAATCATAATTTTCTTTTAACCAAGGTATAATTACTGATGTATCTAATCCTCCAGAATATGCTAAAACAACTTTTTCTTTCATTTTCTTCCTCCATAGATTTATTATAAATTAATTAGTCTTGTGCAAAATATTTTTTCATAAGTTTATCAAAAGTTCCATCTTTTACTAATGATTTATAGGCATCATTAATTTCTGTTGCTAATTCTTTATTATCTTTTCCAACAGCTATTGAATATTCTTCTTTAGCTATATCTGTATTTATTAATTTTAAATTTTTATTAGTTTTTACATAATTTTTTGCTGGTTCTGAATCTAATACAACTGCTTGAACTTTTTTAGATTTTAAAGCCATAACAGCTTCTGAAGTAGCATTAAATCTTTGAACTTCTACTCCCTCTACTTTACTTACAGCTATATCTCCTGTATATCCTAAAACAACTCCAACTACATTTCCTGGTAAGTCATCATAAGATTTAATATTTTTAGATTTTGAATCTTCTGTATTTACTATTATCATTTGACTTGATACAAAATAAGGGTCGGAGAAATTAACAAATTTCTTTCTCTCTTCTGTGGCTGTCATTCCAGCTATAATTACATCTATTTTTTTAGATTGAAGTGCTGGTAATAGTCCATCAAAAGCTATATTTTTCCAAATAATTTCTTTATCTATTTTTTCTCCAATAGCCTCCATTAATTCAACATCAAATCCAACTATTTTTCCATTTTCTAAATATTCAAAAGGTTCAAATTCTGCATTTGTTCCAACATATAATTTGTCAGATTTTCCAAAAGTAACAAGTGATAAAAGTGTCATAATAAGTAAAACTAATTTTTTCATAAAAATCCTCCTAGTAAAATAAAATTTATAAAAATTAAAAATTTTTGGCAATAAAAAAAGACCAACTTTAATGTTAGTCTTCATCGCAAATAAACTATAAAACATATAAGATTAAATTTAAAATAAAAATATTAAGAAAAATACCTACTCTAACTCAAACTTTAAATTAATCCTGCCTTAAAGAAATTACAATGTCTTGATTAACATTAAATAAACTAAGATATTTAGTTGTTGTAGAATTTTTCCTGTTCCTTAAATTTAATGTTACTAACATTGTCTCTTCCTCCTTCTTATTTTATTAGAGCAATATTATCACAAAAAAATTTTCTTGTCAACAAAAAATTAAAAAATTTTATAAAAAAAATTTTCTTTAAAGTTAAAAGAGAATATAGTATAATCTTTTTATGAAAAAACATTTGAGGTGAATAATTTATGCTGATAAGTAAAAAATACCTATTTAAAATCTTTATGTTTTTAATATTTCCTGTACTATCTTATGGAAATAATATAACACTTGATGAGATGTTAAATATGATAGATATAAAAAATTTTGATAAAAAAATCTATGATTTAGAGATAGAAAAAAATCTTTCTAAAGAAAAATTTTATAATTTAGATTCATATAATGGGGTTAAAGGTGAAGCTGATATAAAATATGATTATGATAAAGATAAGTATGACACAAATGGCAAATTGACTTATGGAGATTTCTATGTAAATATCTCTAAAAATAAAATCTCAAATGATATAGATAATGGAGATAGTGAAATTATCTGTGGTATAAATAAAAATTTAAAAAATATAATTTATTCTAAAAGTGATAGTGAATTAAAAAAATTAGACTATTTAAAAATGAAAGATAAATTTTATTATTTAGATAAACTTGAAAGTAAAAAAATAGATTTAATAAATCTTTATGAAGAATATAAAAATAATGAGTTTGAAACAAAATTAAAAAGTAACAATCTTTCAAAATTAAAAACAGAAGAAAAAATCTTAAAAAAATCTTATGAATTAGGTGCTATTCCAAAAATTGATTTACAAACTTTACAAGTTAGTAGAGAAAATTTAGAGATTGAATTAAAAATCTTAGATAAAAATCTAAAAAAAATAAAAGATAGGTTTTTATATGAATTCAATATTGATATTTCTAATAAAACTTTGGCAGATATTCAAGTAAAACAAATTGATATTTCAAAATACATTCCAAATATTGGAGAAAGATATTTACAAAGTTTAGACTTAGATAGAAAAATTACAATAGAAAATATCAATTACCTATCTTATTCTAATAAAGTTCCTGATATTTCTTTGGGAATAGAAAGAAAAAAAGAGACTCATAACAATACAAATTCAGAAAATAGAATATTTTTAAAAGTTTCTAAAGATTTATTTTATTATGATGTAAATCTAGAAAATGAAAAAATAAATCTTGCTCAACAAAATATAAATTACAGAAAAGAAAATGAAAAAAATATTTCAAATCAATTAAAAATACAAGAAAATTATAATAATTTTTATAGAAATTATATTATAAATAAAAATAAAGCGAACTTAGAAAGTAATAAATATGAAATAATGAAAAAAAAATATACTTTAGGAAATATCACTTATGTAGAAGTTATGGATGTATTTGAAGATTACCTAAAATTTGAAGTAGAAGCTGAAAAGGCTAAAAATTTATTTAATGGATATATCTATGAAATAATGGTCAGAGGAGAAAAAAATCATGAATAAACAACTGAGAATAATTACTGTTATAAGTCTTATATTGATTTTATTAGGTAGTGGTATTTTTATTTCAAAAAATAAAAAAAGCAATAAAAAAGAAATAATATATCCTACAAGAATTATTTCAACTAATAATAAAAGAGGATATATCAATGTAGAAGGAAAAATAGAAGCAAATGATACAAAAAAAGTGTTTGTTGATAAAAAATTAAAAGTAGACGAAGTATTTATTCAAGAAGGTGATTATGTTGAAAAAGGTCAAATTCTTATGACTTTTGATGAAACAGAAAGGAATAATATAATTAGAAATTTAAAAAGAGAAGAATTAAGCTTAGCAAAAATTAAAAGAAATTTAGAGGTTGAAAAAGAGTTATTAAAATTAGGTGGAAGTTCTGTTAATTACATTAAAGAATTAGAAGAAGAAATTCAAAGATATGAAATAAATATTGAAGAATATCAAGAAGATTTATTGAAAACTGCTGAAAAAATAATAAGTCCTGTAAGTGGAACTGTTACATCTTTACTTGCTCAAGAAAATTATTCTGTAAATACTGATGAACCCTTGATGGAAATAGCAGATTTATCAAATATAAAAATAGTTTTAGAAGTTGCAGAATATGATATAAAAGACATTTATCTTGGTCAAAATCTTGAAATAAAACCAGAAGCTTTTGAAAAAAAACTTTCTTTTAAAGGAAAAATTACTAAAATATCTAAAATTTCAAAACCATCTTCTACTACATCTGAAAATATTGTAGAAGTTGAGGTTACTCCTCTTGAAGAAATACCAAATATAATTCCTGGATTTAAAGTTTCAGCAAAAATCTTTTTAGAAAAAAATGATGATATTACTATTTCTAAAAATGCTTTGCTTGAGGATAACAATCAATACTATGTTTTTATTGTTGATTCTAATAACACACTTATTAGAAAAGATGTAGAAATTGAAAATATAAAAGGTGACTCAATAATTATAAAAAGTGGTTTAAAAATAGGAGATGAAATATTAACAACTCCTAGTCTTACATTAAAGCCTAATGATAAAATTTTTAAAAAGACTCTTAATAAGGTTGAAAATAAAGGTGAAAAACTTGATAATACAAATAAATAATATAAATAAATATTATATAAATGGAGAAAACAAACTTCACGCTTTAAAAAATATTAATTTTAGTATAAAAAAAGGTGAGTTTGTCGCTATTATGGGAAGTAGTGGAAGTGGTAAATCTACTATGATGAATATTTTAGGTTGTCTTGACAAAGAGTTTGAAGGAGAATATATACTAGATGATGTAAATATTTCAAACTTAACAGAGAATGAAATTTGTAAAATTAGAAATTCAAAAATAGGATTTGTTTTTCAATCTTTTAATCTACTTCCAAAATTAACTACTGAAGAAAATGTAGAACTTCCTTTAGTTTATGCTGGTGTTGAAAAAGAAGAGAGAAAAAAGAGAGCTTTGGAAGTCTTAAAAAAAGTTGGACTTGAAAAAAGAGTTCACCATAAACCTAATGAACTTTCTGGTGGACAAAGACAAAGAGTAGCCATTGCTAGAGCTTTAATCAATAACCCCTCTGTTATTCTAGCTGATGAACCTACTGGAAATTTAGATAGTGTTTCTGAAAATGAAATAATGAATCTATTTGAAGAATTGAATAATCAGGGAAAAACAATAATAATTGTAAGCCATGAGCCTGAAATAGCAAATTTTTGTAAAAGAATTTTAGTATTTAAAGATGGTGAAATAATAAAAGATGGTGAAAGTAAATGAATTTTATAGAAAGTTTTAACAGTGCCATAAAAAGTTTAAAAGGAAATAGAGCTCGTTCTTTTCTTACTATGTTAGGAATTATCATAGGAATTTCATCTGTTATAACTATGTCAGCTATTGGAAAAGGTGGTCAAAAAAATATAACTGGAAAATTAAAAGAAAATGGTTATGGAAAATTTACTGTTTATGCTGATATGAAAGATGAAAATTTTAGATGGAAATATCTTTTTGAGGATGAAATGATAGAAAAATTAAAGACTACAAAAGAATTTAAAAATATAAGTCCTAAGATTACTCAAAGAATTTATTCCAAAATTAAAGACAGATTTGAAATTGTATGGTTAACTGTAGCTACTCCTGAATATCAAAAAATAGATAAAGTAAATTTTTTATATGGTAGAGATTTTATATCTTTTGAATATAATTCAGGTGAAAAAATAGTTATAATTGATAATATCACAGCTAAAGATATTTTTGGCTCTCCACAAAATGCTTTAGGAAAAAATATAAGACTAGCTCTTACTAGAAAAGACCCTGAAATAGATTATAGAATAGTTGGAGTCTTTGAAAATAATTTTGAAGATTATGTTAAGGCCATGGGTGGAAAAAGAATTCCTCGATTTGCAAGATTTCCTCTTTCTACCTATGAAAGATTGTA
The DNA here is from genome assembly GCF_012843705.1 of Fusobacterium sp. FSA-380-WT-3A. NCBI lineage: Bacteria > Fusobacteriati > Fusobacteriota > Fusobacteriia > Fusobacteriales > Fusobacteriaceae > Fusobacterium > Fusobacterium sp. FSA-380-WT-3A. The sequence continues at coordinate 73,771 of NZ_JABAFQ010000006.1, forward strand.
TGATAATGCTTCTAATTATAGTAGTATTGTTGTAGAATCTAAGGACCCAACAAAAGCTTCAGAAGATATGGCCAAAATGAAAAAAATTTTAGAAGACATTACTGGAGTTTCTGATTTGTATGAAGTAAAAGCTCTATCTGACGGAGCTGCTTCTTTTGATAATATTCTAAGTACTCTAAATTTATTTGTAACCTTTGTAGCTGGTATCTCTCTTTTTGTTGGAGGAGTTGGAGTAATGAATATTATGCTTGTTAGTGTAATTGAAAGAACAAAAGAAATTGGAATAAGAAAAGCTATTGGAGCTACTAACAGAGATATTATGTTTCAATTTTTAATAGAATCTATTATTCTAACTGGATTTGGTGGACTTTTAGGAATTATTTTAGGATTCATTCTTGGAAATATTATTGGAAAAATCGTTAATATTCCACCATTATTTTCAATCTCTTCAATGATAATTTCTTTAATAGTTTCTATGGGAATTGGTATTTTATTTGGAGTTATTCCAGCTAAAAAAGCAGCTGAACTAAATCCAATTGAAGCTTTAAGAAGTGAATAAATTTATATTTTTATTCTATATTTAAAATAAAAAAGAGGATGATAGAAATTTCTAAACATCCTCTTTTATTTTATAGCACTTTTATTTTTTTAATCTTTTTATTATAGTCTCATATCCACCTGTTCCATATTTTAAGGCTTTGCTCACACGACTTAAAGTTGATGAAGAGATATTAAGATCTTTTAATATTTCTTCATAAGTTTTTCCTTTATTTAAAAGTTTTGCAGCTTCTAATCTATTACTCATTGCCTCAATCTCTTTATAAGTACATATATCTTCAAAAAAATCATAACATTCTTCTATAGTTTCTAGTTTTAAAAAAGCTTCAAATAAAGCATCATTCATGGGATTTTTTAGTTTATTCATACTTCCCTCCAAGAGCACTTTAATAATTTAGTCAACTAAATTATAATACTTATTCCCAAAAAAATCAACTTTTTTATATTAATTTTGTAAAACTCTTTTTTCTAAATGCTTATTAAAAATAAATATAAATGTGGTGATAGTAATGCAAGAAGTCACTATATCACATATTGGTTGAGCAAAAAAAGCAAATTTTGCTTGAAAAAATATAGGTAAAACTATAGCACTAGCCATATAAATAATTTTTCTAGTCATTGAAAGGATAAAGGCTGTTTTTATTCTTCCTACAGCAGTAAATCCATCTACATAACAATATTGAAATGAAAGAGGAATTATTCCCCAAAGACTATTTTTTATTCCCCAAAGTGAAATTTCTACAAGTTCTTTTTCCTCAGTAAAAAAGTTTATAAATTTAGGAGAAATATAATCTGTTAGAAAAAACATAGAGCCTGTTAAACATAAAGCGACCATTATAATATATTTTTCAGCTAATTTTACTCTCTCTATTTGTTTAGCTCCATAATTATAACTTAAAAGTGGTTGAGTTCCTCCAGAAAGTCCTATTAAAGGTCCTGTAATAAGTAAAAGAAAACTTTGAACTATTGTGGCTGCTGATATTAATAAATCTCCTTGAGTTTCCCCACCATATTTTTGTAACATAGCATTCAACATTATTAAAATAAGACTGTCTGTTGCCAAAATAAAAAAAGGTAAGAATCCAAATCTTATAATATTTTTTATTATTTTTAAAGAATATTTTTCTTTTGTTATAGGAATAATAATTTTTTTACTTCTTAAAAATGAAAAAGCAAAAAGAAATGATAAAACTTGAGCAATTACTGTAGCCCAAGCTGCTCCACTAACTCCCATGTTAAAATAAAAAATAAAAATTGTATCTAAAATAATGTTTGTTATGGCTCCTATAATTACTGTAGCCATTCCCACCATAGAAAAGCCTTGACAAGTTATAAAAAAGTTTAGTCCTACAGCCATTAAAGCAAAAAAACTTCCTAAAGTATATATAGTTAAATATTGGTTAGCATAAACAAAAGTAGTTTCACTTCCACCAAAAATCATTATTAACTTATTTTTTAAAACTAAAAAAATTATTGTTAAAACAATACTCAAAACTCCCAACATAAAAAAACTATTAGATAAAATTTGTCTAGCTTCTTTTTCATTTTGTTCTCCCATTTTTATAGACATAGTTATAGAACCACCTAATCCTACAAGGGTTCCAAAAGAAGATAAAAAAGCTACTATAGGTCCACAAACTCCAACTCCTGCTAATGCTAAACTTCCTATTTCTGGAATATGTCCTATATACATTCTATCTACTATACTATAAAGTAAATTAACAAGTTGAGCTAACATTGTAGGTATGGCCAATTTAAAAACTAATCCAAGAACAAAATCTTTTCCTAAATCATTTGATAATTTCATAATGTTCACCTTTTTTAATTTTTATTTTCAGCAAAGTATAGTATAACATATTATTTAATTAAAGAAAATACCTATAAAAATTTTTTAATATATTTAATTTTTTATTTATATTTTTATTTATAATTCTAAAAAATACCATTTAAATATAATAAAATTATATTTTTTAGTAAACTCAATATTATAAAAAATCGTTCTCCTTTATAAGATTATCAATAATAAATAAAATTTCTAAAATTAAAAATATTTTCATAATTTATAAAATAAATTGAACAATTAAAAAATTATACTATTTAAATAAAAAAGAGTTATTATAAATTAAAAAAGTATAATAACTCCTTCATTCTTTATTTTATTCTCTCAACTTCAAGATTAAATATTTTTCCATTTATTTTTACACTATATTTTCTCATTACAAATTCATCTTTTTCTTCTACATTAAATCTATCATATGAAGAAATCTTTTCTATTATTTCATTTATAGATTTCAAAGAGTTTAAAGCTTCATCTAAAGAATATCTTTTAAATCTTATTTTTGAACCTGGTGTTGCTTGAGCAAGTTTTGGTAAATCACTAGAAATTACATTTCCTATCTTTGTATATCCTCCTGTAGTTTGTCTATCTGCCATCATTATTATTGGTTGACCACTACCTGGTACTTGAATAGCTCCAAAAGTTATTCCATCAGAAATTATATCTCCTCCATTTTTATGTTCTATTGTTTCTCCAGATACAGAAGATAATCTAATTCCCATTCTATCACTTTCCTGAGTTACTGTATATACTTCATTAAAGAAAGTTTCAATACCTTTTTCTGTAAAATGGTCATCTTGTTGTCCTAGTATAACCCCAACTTCTATTTCTTTTTGATATTTAGGTATATATTCATCTTTTAATTTTAATATATTCTCTTCAGTAGAGTTTCCTATAGATAAAACATCATTAGTCATAAGTTTTCTACCTTGGAAACCACCTATTTTTGCTTTTAAATTTGTTGATTTACTATTCATAATTACTGGAACATCTATTCCACCTGAAAAAGCTATATAATTTCTAAGCCCAGATTTACAAATTCCCATTTTTAAAATGTCACCTTTCTTAGCTTTATAACTTTTCCATAATTCTATTTTTTCTTTATTTAAAGACGAGTCGCATTGAGCTCCTGTTATTGAAAACATTGTATCTTTCAAAAATTCTACTTTTATTCCTTTTAAAGTTGTTTCCAATACTGCTTCTTCCTGAGAATTTCCAACAAGGATATTAGCGATTCTAGCTGAAAAATTATCCATTACACCTGAAGCAGAAACTCCATATCTTTGATAACCATATCTTCCTAAATCTTGTACAGTTGTTAAAAGTCCTGCATCTAAAATTTTTAAAGTTTCCATTATTATTCCTCCTTCAAGTAACGCTTTTCAACATAAGTTTTATTTTTCACTTGTTCAAGAATATCCTTATATTCTTTTTCAGAAACAGATACAAATTTTATATATTCCCCAGCCTTTAATAAAAATGGTTTTTCATTTTCTGGATCAAATAAATTTAAAGGAGTTCTTCCTAATAATTGCCACCCTCCAGGACTTTCAATTGGATATACCCCTGTTTGTTCCCCAGCTATTCCTACTGATCCTCCAGGTATTTTTGTTCTTGGTGTTTTTAATCTAGGAGTTGCTATTCTCTTATCCATTCCTCCTAAATATGGGAATCCTGGCGTGAATCCCAACATATATACTAAATATTCCCCAGATGTATGGATTGATATAACTTCTTCTACTGAAAGTTCATTGTGAGAAGCTATATTTTCTATATCTGGACCATATTCTCCACCATATAAAACTGGTATTTCCACTATTTCTTTTTTTATTTTTACTATATTAGAATCTTCTACCTTACAATTTTTTTCTACTATTCCTTTTAATTCATCAAAAGAAATTACAAAAGGGTCATAGTAAACTATAATTGACCTATAAGTAGGTAATAAATCTTTTATACCTTTATGATTTAATGAATCTAAATATTCTGTAATCTTTTTTAAATTATAGTTTATTATTGGGGAAATTTCATTTCCTAATTCTATTATTAATGCTGAGTCACCAGCTTTTAAAAATTTCATAAAGTCCTCCTAAAACTAAAAGTGAAATGAATATAAAATTTCTCCTGAAAATCAGGAGAAATTTATATTATTTAAAAAGTTGCATTATTCCTTTTAAAGACATTATTCCTGCATATCCAGTTACAAAAACAACTATTGTTCCTAGAACAGTAAGTAATGTTGAATGTTTGTATTCTCCTACAATCTCTTTTTTTCTTGAACCTAATAATACTACTCCTAAAGTTATTGGAAGTATTAATCCATTAAGTGACCCTGCTAAAACTAATAAAACAACAGGTTTGCCTAGAAAAGCCATAACTAAAGTTGAAAATACTATAAATCCTATTATAAAATATTTTTCTTTTTCCATTACTGTTTTAGATAAAGTTTTTAAGAATGAAACTGAAGTATAAGCAGCTCCTACTATTGATGTTAAAGCAGCAGCAAAAATAACTAATCCAAATATTTTGTATCCTATAATTCCAGCTCCAGCTTTAAAAGCAGAAGCTGGTGGATTAGCTGGGTCTAATTTAAATCCAACTGAAACAACTCCAAGTACAGCTAAAAATAACATAATTCTTATAAGAGAAGCTATTGAAACTCCCATTATAGAACTTTGATTAATTTTATCTAAATTTTCTATTCCTTTAGTATTGGCATCTATAAGTCTATGAGCTCCAGCAAACGTTATATATCCTCCAATTGTTCCTCCAAGTAAAGTTACTATAGATAAAGTTAAATCACTATAACTTTCTGGAAAAATTGCTCCATGAAGAGCTTCTCCTACTGGAGGGGCTGATAATACTGCCACATATCCCATAACTATTATCATTAAAGCTCCTAAAAATTTTGTTAATTTATCCATTACAGTTCCCATATCTTTAGATAAAAAAACAAATACAGCTAAAGCCCCAGATATAACTACTCCTAAAGTTATGTCACATCCAAATAAAGCATTTAATCCTAAAGCTGCTCCCCCAACATTTCCTATATTAAAAGCAAGTCCTCCTAATGAAACTAATCCAGCTATAAAATACCCTAATCCTGGAGCTACTTTATTGGCAATGTCTTGTCCTCTCATTCCAGAAACACAAATTACTCTCCAAATATTTAATTGAACAATTAATGTAGCTATTGTAACAACTAAAATAGTAAAAGCAAAATTAGCTTTAAAAGTTTCTGTAAAAACAGCTGTTTGTGTTAAAAATCCTGGTCCTATAGCTGATGTTGCCATAAGGAAGGCTGCCCCTACTATGGCTCCTTTATTTTTGTTATCCGCCATTATTCATCACCTCTTAACGAAGAAATTTCAACTCCTTCATTAATAAGAGCTTCTCTTATTTTTTGTGAGAATACTAAAGCTTCTGGATTATCTCCATGTATACATATAGTATGAACTTTTATATCTACATCTTTTCCATTTATACTTTCTACTTTTCCTTCTTTTACCATTCTTATAACTCTTTTTATAGCTAAATCTTTATCATGGATAACTGCTCCTGGTAAAGTTCTAGCTACCAATGTTCCGTCATCATTATAAGCTCTGTCAGCAAAAACTTCATTAGCTACTTTTAATCCTAAAGCTTCTCCAGCTTTTATCATTTCACTATTAGCTAATCCCATTAAGATTAAACTATCATCAACTTCTTTTATAGCCTCAGCTATAGCCATAGCTAGTTTACTGTCTTTTGCTGCCATATTGTATAAAGCCCCATGAGGTTTGACATGTTGTAAAGTAACTCCTTCAGCCTTAGCAAAAGCTTGAAGAGCTCCTAATTGATATTTTATATATGTTTTTACTTCAGCTGGTGAAGCATTTAAATTTCTTCTTCCAAATCCCATTAAATCAGGAAATCCTGGATGGGCTCCTATAGCTACTCCATTTTTTTTAGCTAAAGAAACTGTTTTTTCCATAACAACAGAATCCCCAGCATGCCATCCACAGGCTACATTAGCTGAAGAAATATACTTTAAAACTTCTTCATCCATTCCTATTTTATACGCCCCAAAACTTTCTCCAAGATCACAGTTTAAATCCACTCTTATCATATCCCTACCTCCATGTAATAAATTAATGTATTCTTTTTTAAAAACATAAGATATGTTTCATTATTAAATATACCATATGTTTTTTTATTTTTCAATCTCAATCAAAATATAAAAAATATATACTTTATTAAAAAATCATATTTTTAAATAATGAGATTTTATATTATTCTTTTTGAAATGTCAATAAAAATTTTATAAAAATAAAATTGACAAAACTAAATTGAGTGATATAATAAAATTACTATTTTTTTATACGTAAAATATTAAAAAAATATACATAATACTATAATGAGAAAAATAGGAGGGAAAATATGAGTTTAATGATTTCTTTTATTTTAATTTTGTTAGCTTTAGTTATTGGAGAAATTGTTTCTATAAAAACAAAAGCAATTATTCCATCAGTATTTATTACCGCCGTTATTTTTTTAGTAGGATATTGGACTATTTTTCCTGCTGATATTTTAAATAAAGCAGGATTTTCTACAAATATAATTTATTTATCTATGTATTTTCTAATTGTTCATATGGGAACCATGTTGAGTGTTAAAGAATTAATTGCCCAATGGAAAACTTTTTCTATTTCTATATTAGGAATTTGTGGTATATGTTTTGGTACTCTTGTACTTGGAAAATTATTTTTTTCTTGGGATATGTTATTAGTAGCTACTCCACCATTAACAGGAGGAGTCGTTGCTTCTATAATAATGTCTCAAGCAGCAACAGCTAAAGGAATGCCTACTTTAGCTGTATTGGCTGTTGGAATGTATGTTATGCAAGGATTTGCTGGTTATCCATTAACAGCAATAACTTTAAATATGGAAGGAAAAAAATTAATAGAAAAATTTAGAGCTGGAGACATAAAAAAAATAAAAAAAGAAGATGAACAAAAAGAAGAAAAAAAATTAATTCCACCTTTACCAAAAAGATATCAAACAACTTATATGTTTTTATTTCAATTAGGAATTTTAGCTCAATTAAGTATATTTATTGCTGAGATTACTAATAAAGTTGTTTCTGAATTTGTTATTTGTTTAATTGTAGGAGCAATAGCAGCTGAAATAGGATTAATAGAGAGAAAACCTCTTAATTTATCTGGGTCTTTTGGATTTTTTATGACTGGATTAATGGCTTTTATTTTTGGTGGATTAGCTCAAGCTACTCCTGATATGATAAAAAGTCTAATTATTCCATTTATAGGAATTATTGGTCTTGGAGTTATTGGTTTAGTTATTTTTTCTATTATTGGAGCTAAAATATTTAATGAATCTATCCCAATGGCTATAGCTATATCTCTAAATGCCTTATATGGTTTCCCTGTCAATTATACTTTGACAAATGATTCTGCTAAAGCTCTAGGAAAAACAGACGAAGAAGTTGAATTTTTATTAGAAGCCATGCTTCCTAAAATGTTAATTGGAGGATTTGCTTCTGTAACAATTGTTTCTGTTGTTATAGCTGGTATATTTGCAAAAATGTTATAAAACTTTAAGGAGTGATAAGAATGGAAATAAAAGAATTGGCTAAAAAGTACAAAGAATATGTTATTAATCTAAGAAGAGAATTTCACCAAATTCCTGAACCTAGTTTAGAAGAATATAAAACTTCTAAAAAAATTCAAGAAGAACTTGAAAAAATGGGTATAAAATATAAAGTTGTAGCAAATACTGGAATAGTTGCTGAAATTGGTAAAAATTATCAAGGAAAAAAAATAGCCTTAAGAGCTGATATAGATGCTTTACAAGTAAAAGAATGTACTGGAGTAGAATATGCTTCTAAAAATACAGGTATGATGCATGCTTGTGGTCATGATGGACATATCTCTATTTTACTAGGTGCTGCTAAAATATTAAAAGAAATCGAAAATGAAATAAATGGAGTAGTAAAATTATATTTCCAACCAGCTGAAGAAATTGCTCAAGGGGCAAAAAAAATGATAGAAGAAGAACCTCTAAAAGGAGTAGTTGATGGTTGTTTTGGTATTCATTTATGGTCTGATATTCCAAGTGGGAAAATTTCTGTAGAAGAGGGACCTAGAATGGCTTCAGCAGATGTTTTAAGAATTGAAATAAAAGGAAGAGGAGGGCATGGTTCTTTACCTCACCAAACTATAGATTCTGTTGTAGTAGGTTCATCTTTAGTTATGAATTTACAATCTATTGTAAGTAGAGAAATAAGTCCAGTTGATTCTGCTGTTGTTACCATTGGTTCATTCCATTCAGGAACAAGATTTAATGTAATAGCTAATCAAGCTACCTTAGAGGGAACTGTTAGAACTTTTAGTAAAGAAACTGGAAAGAAAGTAGAAGATGCTATAAAAAGATTTGTTAAATCAACATGTGAAGCTTATAGAGCTTCTGGAGAAGTTTTCTATTCTTATGGAACTACTCCTGTAATAAATGATTCTACTTGCTCTAAAATAGCTGAAAAATCTGTTGAAAAACTTTTGGGAAAAGAGGGATTAACAAAATTTGAAAAAATAACTGGGGCAGAAGATTTTTGTTATTTCTTAGAAGAAGTTCCTGGAGTTTTAGCCTTTGTTGGAATAAGAAATGAAGAAAAAAATGCTAATTATCCACATCATCATGAAAAATTTAATATGGATGAGGATGCTTTAGAATATGGTATGGGACTTTATGCTCAATATGCTATAGATTTTTTAAATAACTAGAATAAATATATCTCTATTTTGAATTTACTTAAAATATTGTATTTTTTAATACTATAAATTAAAATGCTGAAGAGTTTTCTTCAGCATTTTTTATATTTTAAATATAAGATTTTATTTTCTATTTAACAGCTATTAATTCTATTTCTACTTTTACATCTTTTGGTAATCTTGCTACCTCTACACAAGCTCTTGCTGGTTTTACTTCTCCTAAATATTCATTATACACTTCATTTATTGCTCCAAAATCATCCATATTTTTTATGAAACATGTTGCTTTTACTACATCTTTAAATGTATACCCTGCTTCATCTAGTATTGCTTTTAAATTTTCTAATGATTGTCTTGTTTGAGCTTTTACATCATCTGATACTAATGTCATTGTTTCTGGCACAAATGGTATTTGTCCTGATATGTATAAAGTTCCATTTACCTCTACTGCTTGTGAATATGGTCCTAAAGCTGCTGGTGCTTTTGGTGTATTTATTATTTTTTTCATTTCTAATCCTCCTATTAATTTTGATTTTTTATATTTAAAATTATAACACACTATCTTATAAAAATCAAAGTTTATACCTTAATATTGATAAAATTTATAAGAAATGTTATAATCATAATTAATAAATTTATATAATATTTTAGGGAGAAAAATGAAAAAATTTATAATAGAACCAGAAAATAATAATCTAACAGTTGGAGAATATCTAAAAAATATAAAAGGTTACTCTACTAGAAACTTACGAAATGCTGATATTTATCTAAATAACAAAAAAGTAAAACTTGATAAAAAAGTAAAAAAACTTAATAGATTATTAGTTGTAGAAAAAGAAAAAGGAACTAATATAGAACCGATTGAAATGCCTTTAGATATAATATATGAAGACAAAAATCTATTAATTGTTAATAAAGAACCTCAATTAGTTGTACATCCTACACAAAAAAAAGTTGATAAAACATTGGCTAATGGTATTGTTCATTATTTTTTTAAAACCACTGGAAAAACTATTGTTCCAAGATTTTATAATAGATTAGATATGGACACTTCTGGTTTAATAGTTATTACAAAAAATGCTTTTACCCAAGCTTTTTTACAAGATAAAGCAAAAGTAAAAAAATATTATTTAGCTATTGTTGATGGGATTGTTGAAAAAGATGAGTTTCTTATTGAAAAAGCTATTGGAAGAGTTGGAGATAATATAAAAAGAGAAGAATTATCTCTAGAAAATGGTGGTCAAGAAGCAAAAACTCTAGTTAAAGTCTTAAAAAGAGATTTTGAAAAAAATATTTCTTTAATAGAATTAGAACTTTTTACAGGAAGAACTCATCAAATAAGAGTACACATGTCTTTAGAAGGTCATCCTATTGTAGGTGATTCCCTATATGGACCTGATATTCAACCAGTTTCAAGACAATTTTTACATGCTTATAAATTAATAATAAAAAATCCTGAAACTCTTGAGGATTTTACTCTTGAAATTCCTCTTCCTAAAGATATGAATGATTTTTTAAATATCAAATAATAACCAAAAAAATGGTCAAATTTAATCTAACAGAAAATTGACAAACCATGTATAAATGCGTATAATAACCGTAAAGAATAAATAAAACAAAATAAATTTATATATTTTTAAGGAGGCTTTTTAAATGGCAGTTAAAGTAGCAATTAACGGATTCGGAAGAATAGGAAGATTAGCATTAAGATTAATGGTTCAAAACCCTGAGTTTGATGTAGTAGCAATCAATGACTTAACAGATGCTCATATGTTAGCTCACTTATTCAAATATGACTCAGCTCAAGGAAGATTCAATGGAACTATCGAAGTTAAAGAAGATGCTTTCGTAGTTAACGGAAAAGAAATAAAAGTATTCGCGCAAGCTGACCCAGCTAACTTACCTTGGGGAGAATTAGGAGTAGACGTAGTATTAGAATGTACTGGATTCTTTACTAAAAAAGAAAAAGCTGAAGCTCATATTCAAGCAGGAGCTAAAAAAGTTGTTATATCAGCACCAGCTACAGGAGATTTAAAAACAATAGTTTATAACGTAAACGACAATATATTAGATGGAACTGAAACAGTTATTTCTGGAGCTTCTTGTACAACTAACTGTTTAGCACCTATGGCTAAAGCATTAAATGACAACTTTGGAATCGTTGAAGGATTAATGACAACTATCCATGCTTATACAAATGACCAAAACACATTAGATGGACCACACAGAAAAGGAGATTTAAGAAGAGCTAGAGCTGCTGCTGCTAACATTACTCCTAACACAACTGGAGCTGCTAAAGCAATCGGATTAGTTATTCCTGAATTAAAAGGAAAATTAGATGGAGCTGCTCAAAGAGTACCAGTAGTAACAGGATCTATTACTGAATTAGTAACAGTATTATCTAAACCAGTTACAGTTGAAGAAGTTAACGCTGCTATGAAAGCTGCTGCTACTGAATCTTTCGGATATACTGAAGAAGAATTAGTATCTAGCGATATTATCGGAATCAACTATGGTTCATTATTCGATGCAACTCAAACTAAAGTTATGACAGTTGGAGACAAACAATTAGTTAAAACAGTTGCTTGGTATGACAATGAAATGTCTTATACTTCTCAATTAATCAGAACTCTTAAAAAATTTGTTGAATTATCTAAATAATTCCATTTGAGAAGAAATAAATAAAATACAAAAGAATAACGGAACCTTTGGGTTCCGTTTTTTATAAGATATAAATTTAGGAGGATTAAAATGGCAAAACAAATCGTAACAGATTTAAATGTAAGAGATAAAAAAGTTCTTATGAGAGTAGACTTTAACGTTCCTATGAAAGATGGAAAAATAACTAATGATAATAGAATAGTTGCTGCTTTACCAACTATAAAATATGTTCTTGAAAATGGTGGAAAAGTTATAGCTTTCTCTCACTTAGGTAAAGTAAAAACTGAGGAAGATTTAAAAACTAAATCTATAAAACCAGCTGCTGAAAGATTATCTGAATTATTAGGACAAGAAGTTAAATTTGTTCCAGCTACTAGAGGAACTGAATTAGAAGAAGCTATCAATAATTTAAAATCTGGAGAAATCATGATGTTTGAAAACACAAGATTTGAAGACCTTGATGGTAAAAAAGAATCTAAAAATGACCCTGAATTAGGAAAATATTGGGCTTCTTTAGGAGATTTATTTGTTAATGATGCTTTTGGAACAGCTCACAGAGCTCATGCTTCTAACATTGGAATCGCTGCTAATATTGGAGAAGGAAAATCTGCTGCTGGATTCTTAATGGAAAAAGAAATTAAATTTATAGGGGAAGCTGTTGATTCTCCTGTAAGACCTTTAGTTGCTATCTTAGGAGGAGCTAAAGTTTCTGATAAAATAGGAGTTATTGAAAATCTATTAGTTAAAGCTGATAAAGTTCTTGTAGGTGGAGCTATGATGTTTACATTCTTAAGAGCTTTAGGTAAAAATACAGGAACTTCTTTAGTAGAAGAAGATAAAATTGAATTAGCAAAAGCTTTATTAGAAAAAGCAAATGGAAAATTAATATTACCTATAGATACAGTTGTTGCACCTAAATTTGATAATGATGCACCTCATATGACAGTTTCTGTTGATGAAATTCCTGCTGACCAAATGGGATTAGATGTTGGTGCTGCTACAATTGAATTATTCTCTAAAGAAATAGCTGCTGCTAAAACAGTAGTATGGAATGGACCAATGGGTGTATTTGAAATGCCTAACTTTGCAAAAGGAACTATTGGAGTTTGTGAAGCTATCGCTAACTTAAAAGATGCTACAACTATAATTGGAGGAGGAGATTCTGCTGCTGCTGCAATGCAATTAGGATATGCTGATAAATTTACTCATATCTCTACTGGTGGAGGAGCTTCTCTTGAATATTTAGAAGGAAAAGAATTACCAGGAGTAGTTTCTATTTCTGACAAATAATTTCTTGGATACAACTCAATAATAATAAATAAAAATGACCTCAAGTATGAGGTCATTTTTATTTAAAACTTTTTATTATTTTACAAAATTTTCTAACTCTTCTTTTGATAAAAGCCCAACTGATTTATTTACAACTTCTCCATCTTTAAATAATAATAATGTTGGAATACTCATTACTCTAAATTGTGAAGCAAGTTCTGGTTGTTCATCTACATTTATTTTTCCAACTTTTACATTAGAATTTCCGTTAGCAAAGTCTTCTAAAATAGGTCCTAAAGCTTTACAAGGTCCACACCAAGTAGCCCAAAAATCAACTAATACTAATCCTTTACTATTTAATACCTCTTCATTAAAATTTTCTTTTGTTATATTTAACATAATACCACTCCTTTTTATTTTTTATATAAAGATAATCCTACTAATAAACATCCGTCTATATAAGGATATTTTTTTTCTTTTAAATATTCAAGAAGCTCTTCATCACTTGCTCCTGGTTGAATTACTATAGATTTAAAAGTTTTGTTACATTCTTTTATAAGACGAAGTCCATCTTTTGCATTAATACATAAATCTATAATATCTATTTCTTCTGGAATATCATTTAAAGATTTTAATTCTTTTCCTACAGCATAAACATTATATCCATTAGAAATCATTTTATTTTTTATTATGCAAGCATATTTTTCTTCGTTTAAAGTATCTCCTACTATTACAAAAGTTTTTTCTTTCATAATTTCTTCTAAATCCATCTTAAGCTCCTTTCTTGACTTTATATTTATATTATATTATAATTTTATTAAAAAATATGTTGTTTTTACAACAAAAGGAGAAAATATGAAAGATTTTTTAAAAATTATAAAAAAATCTGAACTTTTTTATAGTCTAAATGATAAAGAAATTGAAGTATTATTTGAATGTCTCCAAGTAAAAATAAAAGATTTTGATAAAGAAACTTATGTTTTTAGAAGTGGAGATAAAATTAGTGAAATAGGTTTAGTCTTAAGTGGTAAAGTTCATATTATAAATGAAGATTATTGGGGAAATAGAAATATTATATATGAAATAAAAGAAAGTGAAATTTTTGGAGAAGCTTTTGCTTGTACTCAAAATATTCTTCCAGTAAGTGTTATTTCTATTCAAAAAAGTAAGGTAATGTTTATAGACTTCAACAGGATAACAAAAACTTGCTCTTTTACTACCTCTGTTAGAGAAATTTTAATTAGAAATCTTGCTATAATCCTTTCTAAAAATAATATTATTTTAACCTCAAAAATAGAACATATGTCAAGAAGAAATACAAGAGATAAATTACTTTCTTATCTTTCAGAACAAGCTAATATTGCAAAAAATTCAAAATTTTCTATTCCTTTTAATAGACAACAATTAGCTGATTATCTTTGTATTGATAGAAGTGCTATGTCAAATGAACTTTCTAAACTAAAATCTGAAGGAATTATAAAATATAAAAAAGAACAATTTGAATTATTAAAATCTTAATAATAGATAAAAAACTGAACTTTTTATGTAATATTTTTATCTAATAACAAAAATTTTATATTTTTTTTAAAAAAATATTGTTTTTTTTGAAATTTTTTAGTAAAATGTAGCATAAAAATTTTTATTGATTCAATAGGTAAACTTTATTTTATTATTTTTATATTTTTAGGAGGAAAAATGAAAAAATTAGACATGGTTTATGAAGGAAAAGCTAAAAAAGTATTTGCTACTGATTTAGAAGATCAATTTATAGTGGAATACAAAGATGATGCTACTGCCTTTAATGGACTAAAAAAAGGATCTATCGCTGGAAAAGGAGTTATCAATAATAGAATGACAAACATTGTATTCAAGTATCTTGAAGAAAATGGAGTTGAAACTCATCTTGTCCAAGAATTGAGTGATAGAGAAACTCTTGTAAAAAAAGTTTCTATAGTTCCTTTAGAAGTAATTGTTAGAAATGTTGCTGCTGGAAGTTTTTCTAAAAAATTTGGAGTAGAAGAAGGAAGAGAGTTACTTAATCCTATCTTAGAATTTTCATATAAAAATGATGAACTAGGTGACCCTATGATTAATGATTTACAAATTCTTGCTATTGGAATAGCTACAAAAGAAGAATTAAAAAATATTTCTGAACAAGCATTAAAAATAAATGAATTAATGAAAAAATTCTTTATAGAAAGAAATATCAAACTTATAGATTTTAAAATAGAATTTGGTCGTTATAAAGATAGAATAATATTAGCTGACGAAGTTTCTCCAGATACTTGTAGATTATGGGATTCAACAACTAATGAAAAATTAGATAAAGACCGTTTCCGTAGAGATTTAGGAAGAGTTGAAGAAGCTTATGAAGAAGTTTGGAGAAGAATAACTAAATAATTTTATTTTATAACGGAGGATTTATGAGAGAAGAAGATGTTCTTAAGGAAGAATGTGGAGTATTTGGAATTTATAATAATGATTCAAGAGAAGACTCTGGTAGAATAGTTTATTATGGATTATATTCTCTACAACATAGAGGACAAGAAAGTTGTGGAATCGCTGTTATGGATGACATAACTGTTAAACAATATAAAGATATGGGATTAGTTCCTGATGTATTTAATAATGAAATTTTAGATAAACTTACTGGTAGTATTGCTATTGGCCATGTTCGTTATTCTACTGCTGGAGGAAGTATTGTTCAAAATGCTCAACCTCTTGTATCTAGATATTTAAAGGGAGCTTTAGCTATAAGTCATAATGGAAATTTAGTTAATGCTCATAAATTAAGAGAGCAATTTGAAAATGAAGGTTTTATATTCCAAACTTCAATAGATTCAGAAGTTATAGCTACTATAATAGCTAGAGAAAGAGTTAGACAACCTTCTGTAGAAGATGCTGTAAGTAAAATGATGGAAATAGTAGAAGGAGCTTATTCTCTTTTAGTTATGAGCCCTAAAAAATTGATAGCTTGTAGAGACCCTCATGGATTTAGACCACTTTGTATTGGTAAATTAGATAATTCTTATGTTGTGGCTTCTGAAAGTTGTGCTTTAGACGCTGTAGGAGCTACTTTTGTAAGAGATGTTGAACCTGGAGAAATTGTTGTTATAGAAGAAACAGGAATTAGGTCTATTACTACTCATTGTAAAAAATGTGATTCTAGTTTATGTATATTTGAATTTATCTATTTTGCTCGTCCTGATAGTCGTATTGATGGAATGAGTGTTTATGAAGCTAGAAAAAGAGCTGGACGTCAACTAGCTAAAGAACATCCTGTTGAAGGAGATATAGTAATAGGTGTTCCTGACAGTGGACTTGTAGCAGCCATAGGTTATGCTGAAGAAAGTGGAATTCCTTATGGAATGGGACTTATAAAAAATCGTTATATTGGAAGAACATTTATCAGTCCTACTCAATCAAAAAGAGAAGATGGTGTAAGAGTTAAATTAAATGCTCTTAGAGAAAATGTAGAAGGAAAAAGAGTTATTATGATAGATGATTCTATTGTAAGAGGAACTACTATAAAAAGACTTGTTAAAATATTAAGAAGTGCTGGAGCAAAAGAAATACATATGAGAGTTACAGCTCCACCTTTCTTATGGCCTTGTTATTATGGAACTGATGTTCCTTCAAGAGACAAATTAGTAGCTGTTAATCACTCTGTAGAAGAAATTGCAAAAATGTCTGGATTAGATAGTTTAGGATATTTAGGATTAGATAATCTAACTAATATTGCAAAAGGATGTAAATGTAATTTCTGTGATTCATGTTTTAGTGGAAAATATCCAACACAAATCGAGATTCAAGATGAGGAGGAAAATATAAATGAAATCGAAATACGAAAGTCCCCTAAATTCAAGATATGCTAGTAAAGAAATGAGTTACTTATTTTCACCAGATTATAAATTCAAAACTTGGCGTAAATTATGGATAGCTTTAGCTGAAGTAGAAAAAGAATTAGGACTTAATATTACTCAAGAACAAATAGACCAAATGAAAGAATTTAAAGATGATATCAATTATGAAGTGGCTGAAGCTAGAGAAAAAATAGTTCGTCATGATGTAATGAGTCATGTTTATGCTTTTGGTACTCAAGCTCCTCTTGCTATGCCTATAATACATTTGGGGGCAACTAGTTGTTATGTTGGAGACAATACTGATATTATTATAATGACTGAGGCTATGAAACTTGTAAAAAAACAACTTGTTAATGTTATAAATGAACTTTCTAAATTTGTAATGGAATATAAAGATTTACCTACATTAGGATTCACTCATTTCCAACCAGCTCAAACAACAACTGTTGGTAAAAGAGCTAGTCTTTGGTTACAAGATTTAGTAATGGATTTAGAAGATTTAGATTATCAAATTTCAAAAGCAAAATTATTAGGTTCAAAAGGAACTACTGGAACTCAAGCAAGTTTCTTAGAATTATTTGATGGTGACCATGAAAAAGTAAAAAAAATAGACCCAATGATAGCTGAAAAAATGGGATTTAAAAAATGTTTTGCTGTTTCTGGACAAACATATCCAAGAAAATTAGACAGTCAAATTTTAAATGTACTTAGTCAAATAGCTCAAAGTGCTTTTAAATTTAGTAATGATATAAGACTTCTTCAACATTTAAAAGAAATAGAAGAACCTTTTGAAAAAAATCAAATTGGGTCTTCAGCTATGGCTTATAAAAGAAATCCAATGAGGAGTGAGCGTATTGGTTCTTTAGCTAGATATGTAATTGCTGATTCTATAAATCCAGCAATTACAGCTTCTACTCAATGGTTTGAAAGAACATTAGATGACTCTGCTAACAAAAGACTTTCTGTTCCTGAAGCATTTTTATGTGTAGATGCTATCCTTTCATTATATAGAAATGTTGTAGATGGACTTGTAGTTTATCCAAAAGTTATAGAACAACACTTAAATAATGAATTACCATTTATGGCTACAGAAAATATAATGATGGACGCTGTTAAAAAAGGTGGAGATAGACAAGAACTTCATGAAAAAATAAGAAGTCATTCTATGGAAGCTGGTCGTATGGTAAAAGCTGAAGGAAAACCAAATGATTTATTAGAAAGAATAGCTAATGATAAATCTTTTGGATTAACATTAGAAGAATTACAATCTATAATGGATGCTAAAAACTTTGTTGGAAGAGCTCCTGAACAAGCAAAAGAGTTTGTAGAAAATATTGTTAATCCTATTCTTGAAAAAAATAGAGATTTAATAGACAGTCATGCTGAAAGTATAAGAGTATAATTGACTTAATTTGGATTTTAGTGTATAATATAATGTAAAAATTACATTTTAGGAGGAAGAAAATATGGTAAAAGCCATTGTTGGAGCTTGTTGGGGAGATGAAGGAAAAGGGAAAATAACAGATATGTTAGCTTCTAATGCTGATATAGTTATTCGTTTTCAAGGTGGAAGTAATGCAGGACATACTATAATAAATGATTATGGTAAATTTGCTCTTCATCAAATGCCTAGTGGAGTTTTTAATGAAAATACAGTAAATATCATAGGACCAGGAGTAGCATTTAATGTACCTTACTTTATCAAAGAAATGAATTATCTAAAAGAAAATGGAATTAAAAATCCTAAAGTTTTAATTTCTGATAGAGTTCAACTTTTAATGCCTTATCATATCTTATTAGATACATATGAAGAGGCTAGACTTGCTGATAAAAAATATGGTTCTACAAAATCAGGAATAGCTCCATTCTATTCTGATAAATATGCTAAAACAGGAATTCAAATTTGTCATTTATTTAATGAAGAAATTTTAAGAGAAAGAATTGAAGCAGCTTGTGAAATAAAAAATGTTTTAATTGAACATTTATATCACATGCCTAAATTAAATCCAGAAGAAATTTTTAATGAAGTTATCCAATATAGAGATTTAATTGCTCCATACATTATAAACACTACTGAATACTTAAATAAAGCTGTTAAAGATGGAAAAAATATTTTACTTGAAGGTCAATTAGGAGCTTTAAAAGACCCTGACCACGGAATATTCCCTATGACAACTTCTTCATCAACTTTAGCTGGATTTGGTTCTATTGGAGCTGGACTTCCTGCTCGCTCAATAGAAAAAGTTTATACTGTAGCTAAAGCTTACTCATCAGCAGTAGGAGAAGGAGCTTTTGTAAGTGAGATATTTGGTGATGAAGCTCAAGAACTTCGTCTTCGTGGTGGAGATGCTGGAGAATTTGGAGCAACTACAGGAAGACCTAGAAGAATGGGTTGGTTTGATTGTGTAGCAACTCGTTATGGATGTATGTTACAAGGAACTACAGATGTAGCTTTCACAGCTATAGATGTATTAGGATATTTAGATGAAATTCCTGTATGTGTTGGTTATGAAATTGATGGAGAAGTAACTAAGGAATTCCCTGTTACACCTTTATTAGAAAAAGCTAAACCAGTATACAAAGTATTACCAGGATGGAAATGTGATATAAGAGGAATCTCTAAATATGAAGACTTACCTGAAAATGCTAGAAATTATGTAGAATTTATAGAAAAAGAATTAGGATTCCCAATTACAATTGTTTCTAATGGACCAAAAAGAAATGAAATTATTTTCAGATAATTAAAAGGACACTTTAAAGTGTCCTTTTTTATTTAAGATATTTTTCAATTTTTATACTAATTCAAATCTATATTTTTGAGTAGCCTCAGGATATTTTACTCTATCAACTTTTGAAGCAAACATATCATAAGGTCTTGCATATATTCCAAAATCTCCATAAAGAGCTTGGTAAATTACTAATTTTTCCTTTGTTTCTGAATGAGTGGCTATATGAAGAACCTTATATTCTTTTCCTTTAAAATGTCTATAAATTCTATCAGTCAAAATTTCCCTCATAAATTTCTCCTTATTTTTTAAATAAAAAGGAGGTATTACATAATTTTGTAATCCTCCCTTACAAATTAAATATTATATTTTTCTATCATTTTCTTCATTCTGTTAATAGTTCTAGTCTTTCCTATTATGAAGATTAAGTTGTATAAGTCAGCACCTCTAGGTTCTCCTGTTAATACAGCTCTAAGTGGCATATAAACTTTTGCTGGTCCTTCTCCAATTTCTTCTAAAGTATCTGTAAGAAGTTTTTTAGCCTCTTCTAAAGGAATATCCTCAGTTGGATAGTTTTCTATTTTTTCTAAGAATAATTTTATAGATTTTTTACCTGTTTCGTCAGCTATAGCATTGTATAATCTTTCGATTCCTTTTCTCTCTTTTTTATCCATATCTTCTGTTAATTCAGGTAATTCATATTCATCTTTAAAATAAACAGTTGATTCATCAGCTATTTCTTTTAATGTATGAGCATGCTCTCTAAGAATTTCAACTATTCTTTCTAATGCTACCATTTCTTTATCAGAAACTTCTTCTCCAACAAATCCTTTTGCTCTAAAGAATGGAACAGTCATCTCTGTTAATTCTTTTAAATCTTTTAATCTCATATGTTGGTTGTTTATCCATCCTAATTTTACTAAGTCAAATACAGGTCCTCCAAGAGAAACATTATCTATATTAAAGTTTTCTTTAAATTCTTGAAGAGTAAATATTTCTTTTCCATCTCCAAATGAGTATGCCATAAGACCTAAGAAGTTTAATAATCCTTCTTTTAAATATCCATTATCTCTATACCAATTTAAAGAAACAGGATTTTTTCTTTTAGAAATTTTTGTTCTATCATTATTTCTTAATAGTGGCATATGAATAAATTCAGGTTGTTCCCAACCAAATGCTTTATAAAGTTGAATATGTTTAGGAGTAGAAGAAATCCATTCTTCAGCTCTTATAACTGTAGTAACTCCCATTAAGTGGTCGTCTACAACATTTGCAAGGTGATATGTTGGATATCCATCAGCTTTTAATAAAACTTGGTCATCTATTTTACTATTTTCAAAAACAATATCTCCTCTTAATCTATCATGAATAACTGTTTCTCCCTCATAAGGCATTTTTAATCTGATTACATATGGTTCTCCAGCAGCTATTCTAGCTTCAACTTCCTCTTTAGAAAGACTTCTACAATGACCATCATATCCTGGAGCTTTTTTCATAGCTTTTTGTCTCTCTCTTAAATTGTCAAGTCTTTCTGGAGTACAGAAACAATAATAAGCTTCACCTTTTTCTACTAATTGTTTTGCATAATCAGCATAAATTCCAAATCTTTCAGATTGTCTGTAAGGACCATAAGGACCACCTACATCTGGACCCTCTTTCCAATCTAAACCAAGCCATCTTAAACTTTCATAAATCATTTCTTCAGAACCTGGTGTATATCTATTTTGGTCAGTATCCTCTATTCTTAGAATAAAATCTCCTCCATGTTTATAGGCAAAAGCTATATTGAACATAGCTATATAAGCTGTTCCCACATGTGGGTCTCCTGTAGGAGAAGGAGCTACTCTTGTTCTAATTCTTCTTTCCATCTTTATCCCTCCCGATTATATTTTCATTTATACATATTGAGTTTATCATATTTTTAATAATTTTTAAAGAAAATATTAAAAAATATTATTTTTTATTCCACCTTAAATAAGCATTAATGAAGGAGTCTATATCTCCATCCATAACAGCTCTAATATTTCCTGACTCATGATTAGTACGATGGTCTTTTACCATTGTATATGGTTGAAAAACATAAGACCTTATTTGATTTCCCCAACCTATATCAGTTTGTTCTCCTTGAATTTTTTTCATTTCTTCTTCTTTTTTCTTAATCTCTAAGTCAAGTAATTTGGCTTGTAAAACTTTCATAGCTTTTTCTCTATTTAGTAATTGAGAACGCTCTTGTTGACAAGTAGTTATAATTCCTGTAGGTAAGTGAGTAATCCTTACAGCAGAATCTGTCATATTTACATGCTGACCTCCAGCTCCTCCAGCTCTATAAGTATCTATTCTTAAATCTTCTGGTCTAATGTTAATTTCTATATTATCTTCTACTTCTGGTAACACATCTACCGAAGCAAAAGATGTATGTCTCTTTTTATTAGCATCAAACGGAGAAATTCTTACAAGCCTATGAACTCCTTTTTCACATTTTAAATATCCATAAGCAAAAGTTCCCTCTACTAATAAAGTAATAGATTTTATTCCAACTGAATCTCCAGGCATGAAATCAAGTTGACTTACTTTATACCCTTTATCACTCATCCAACGAGAATACATCCTATAAAGCATATCAACCCAATCACAAGCTTCTGTTCCTCCAGCTCCAGAGTGTATAGTTATTATAGCATTATTATTATCATATTTTCCATCTAATAAAAGTTTTGTATCAAGTATTTCTAGCTCTTTTCCTAATAAAATATGTTTTTCTTCTAATTCTTTTTCAAATTCCTCTTCTCCCATATCAATAAACTCTATTAATACTTCTTCCTCATGAAAAAGACTCTCTATCTTTTTATATTCTTCTACAAAATCTTTATTTTCATTTATTTTTTTTATAATACTTTGACTTTGATTTTTATCATTCCAAAATCCTTCTTCAAAAGTTTTCTTTTCAAGAGTAGCTATTAGATTTAATCTTTCTTCATATTTTATAGTTTTCTTTATTTCAACAATTTTTTCTTTATAAAACTGAAATTCTCTTTTTAATTCTAAAATATCCATTAGTATATATCACTCCTTTTAAATGTTATAGCCACTGCTGTAGCATATTCCTTACAATGAGAAATTGAAATATTTACTGAATATTTTTTATTAAACTCCTCTATATTATTTTTAAAAATAACATAAGGTTTTCCTAAATCATCATTTAAAACTTCAATATCTGTTAAAGAAAAATCTCTAAAACCAGTTCCTAAACTTTTTGAAATAGCTTCTTTTACAGCAAATCTTCCAGCATAAGTTTCTACTCTATTTCCTTTTATTTCAAATAATTTTATTTCATTCTCTGTAAAAACCTTTTTAATAAAATTACTATTTTTTATTGCTTTTTCTATTCTTTTTATTTCAATAATATCATTTCCAATTCCTATAAATTCCATTTAATCAATCCTATATATTTTTTTAGCATTTTCTGTTGTAATTCTTAAAACTTCTTCAAAAGGTATATTTTTTATTTCTGATATTTTTTCTAAAACATATTGAACATAAAGAGGTTCATTTCTCTTTCCTCTAAAAGGTGTAGGAGTTAAATAAGGAGAATCTGTTTCTATAACAATTCTTGATATATCTACTTTTTTTACAAACTCCACTGTTTTTTTAGAATTTTTAAAAGTTAAAACTCCTCCAATTCCAAAATAATATCCTTCAGGAATTTCTGATAAACTTTCAAAACTTCCAGGATAACAATGAAAAATCCCCTTTACATTTGGAAATTCTTTTAAAATTTCAATAGTATCAGCCATAGCATCTCTAGAATGAATTACCACAGGTAAATTTAATTCTTCAGCTAATTTCATTTGTTTTCTAAAACCAGCCTTTTGAACCTCTTTTTCATCCTCCATCCAATAATAATCAAGACCAATTTCTCCTATAGCTACTACTTTTTTATTTTTTGATAATTCTTTCAAAGAATTTTCAGCTTCCTCACTATATTCTGAAATGGAAGTTGGATGAAATCCAATTACTGCATAAATAAAATCATGAGAATTAGAATATTCTATACTTTTTATAGAAGATGGTAAATCAAAACCAATATTTACTACAAACTCCATTTTTTCTTCCATTTTTTTTATAAGTTCTTCTCTATCTATATCATATCTTTCATCATCTAAATGACAATGTGTATCTACTAATTTCATAATATATTATCCTCTCAAAAAAATAATTAATAACAATATTTTACTCTAATTTTCTTTTAAAATCTAGTTTTTTTAAATTTTTTTAAAAAAATGCTTGATTTTTTTCCTAAAATATTGTATGATTTTACGCAAATAAGAAATTTTAAAAATATAATTAAGGAGGACAAAATGACTGTATCATTTATGCTACTAAACCTAATGATGATTCTGATGCTACTTATGCTGTTACTAAGTAGTAAATTTTCATATGGAAAAATTATGTTAGGTTTATTCAATAGAAATTTTGTCCAAATTACTTTTAATAAAGGACTCCTATCTCTCTAAAATAGATAAATTAATTTTTAGAAATTTGAACAACCTAACTATAGGTTGTTTTTTTTATTCAAAATTATTTTAGGAGAAGTTTATGGAGAAAAAAATATATATAAAAATAAAAATTTTCCTCTAAAAAAAACTTGTGTAATATTTAAATTTTTATTAAATTATGGGAGGAAAAAATTATGGAAAAAAATAATATAAAAAAAGTAGGATTTTTAGGAGTATTTTCAGTTGCATCTGTTTTATTTAGTTCTCATGCTGGTGGAGGATTTGCCACAGGAAATCAAGCTACTCAATATTTTGTTTCTACAGGAATTTGGGGAATTTTT
Organism: Fusobacterium sp. FSA-380-WT-3A; assembly: GCF_012843705.1. Taxonomy (NCBI): domain Bacteria; kingdom Fusobacteriati; phylum Fusobacteriota; class Fusobacteriia; order Fusobacteriales; family Fusobacteriaceae; genus Fusobacterium; species Fusobacterium sp. FSA-380-WT-3A. The sequence continues at coordinate 98,283 of NZ_JABAFQ010000006.1, forward strand.
TCAGCTATCTTAGCTATGTTTTTATTGGCAATGACTATAAGAGAATGTATCATTATGAGAAATTCAAGAAATTTAAAAAGTTATAAAGAGTTATTTGAAACTTTATATCATCCTTTTGATAAGTTAGAATGGATTTTTGAAATATATTTTCATATAATGGTTGTTTGTGCTGTAGGAGCTGTTATAGCTGGGGCTGCTTCTTTAATCTCCATCAGTAGTCACATTTCTTATGGCTTTTCTGTTATGGCAGTTGGAAGTATTTTATTTATTTTAACTATTTTTGGAGCTAAATTAGTTTCTAAAGTTTCAACTATTATGTCTATTTCTATATTAATTTCAGTATTTATTATTTTCTTTGTTGGGATAAAAGCAAGATTTTCAGAAATAACAATTATAATTTCTAATATTTCTATTACAGAAACTGAAAATCCTATGAAGGCCATTATTAATGCCTTTACATATGCTGGTTTCCAATCTGTTGTAATTCCTACAATGATTGCTTGTGGAAAACCATTAGAAAATAAAAATGATGCTACAAAATCAATGACTATAGCTTTTATTATGAATTCAATAGCTTTAGTAATGTCTGTAGTAATGTTATTAGGTTGGGCTCCTGAATTTATAAGAGATAATCAAACGACACTACCTTCTTTATATATTTGTAAACAATTGGATATAAATATTTTATATTGGTTTTATAATATAGCTTTATTATTATGTTTAATTTCTACAGGTGTAACTACTATATATGGTTTTGTTTCTAGATTTTCAACTTTAAAAGTTATGGAAAAAATAGAAAGACCTATAGCTCGTAGAATGATTTCTTCTATATTATGTATGGGAGTTTCTATGAGTGTTTCTATGTTTGGATTGAGTAAAATTGTTAAATATGGTTATGGATATTGTGGTTATGTTGGAATATTTGCAATAATAATTCCATTTTTAACAATAGGATACTATAAAAATAAAAAATATATGAGAGAAAGTAAAAAAGAAAAATCTAAAGTAGAAAATATATCAATAGTTTTTGGCGTTAAATAATTTTACATACAGGAGGAAATTTATGTCACAAAATATGTTTTTACCAAATTACACAATAGGACAAGATGCTTATAAGGAAATCAAAAATATTTGTGAAAAATATGGAACAAAAATTGTTTTTATTGGAGGAAAAACAGCTTTAGAAAAAGCTAGTTTTTTAGTAAGAGATGCTATAAAAGAAAGTAAATTAGAAATAATTGATGAAGTTTGGTATGGTGGAGAAGCTTCTTATGAAAATGTAGAAATGTTAATGAAAAATGAAAATATAATAAATTCTCATATGATATTTGCTTTTGGTGGTGGAAAAGCTTGTGATACTTGTAAAGTATTAAGTGAAAAACTTGATAAACCTTTATTTACTTTTCCTACTATTGCTTCTACTTGTGCTAGTGTAACAAGTGTTTGTGCTATGTATTATCCTAATGGGGTTTATAGAGATTTATTTTTTAAAAAAGCTCCAGCTGTTCATACATTTATAAATACTCAAATAATAGCTGAAGCTCCTACAAAATATCTATGGGCTGGAATTGGAGATACTCTTGGAAAAGGATATGAACCAGAATTCTCTGCTAGAGGAAAAGAATTAGACTATCCTAATAAACTAGGAATTACTCTATCTTCTCTTTGTAAAGAACCTCTTTTTGAATATGGAGATAAAGGTTTAAAAGATTGTGAAAATAACATTAGTTCAAAAGAATTAGAAGAAACTATTTTAACTATCATAGTGACTACTGGACTTGTTTCTAATTCTCTAAAAATGTCTTACAATAGTGGTTTAGCTCATGCTGTTTGTTATGGATTTTCAACTATAAAAGAAGTGGAGGAAAATCATTTACATGGAGAACTTGTTTCTTACGGAGTTCTTGTATTAGAAATGATGGATAAAAATTATAAAGAGTTAGATAAATTAATAAATTTCTATAAAAAAATAAATTTACCAATTTCTTATAAAAACTTTAATGTAGAAATTAAAGATATGACAAGTGTTTTTGATAAAGCTTCTTCTGTAAAAGACATTGAAGTTTCAGCTTTTTCTATCACTAAAGATATGATATATAACTCTATAAAAGAGCTAGAAGAATATATATCAAAAAATTAACATTTAATTATATAGAATAAATCAAAGTCAGTAAAAAATTTATTTTTTATTGACTTTTTAATTTTTGTTATGATATACTTAGATATTCATTTAAGTATACACAAGTATACACAAGTATATTGTTAAAAATTTTTTGATATAAAGTTAGGAGGGTAATAATGATTGCTCAGAGATTAGTAGGAAAACAAGTTGGAAGAGGGGCTTTCGGAATAGCTAGAGAAGTTAAAGCTACTGAAAAAAAATTCGGAAAAGATTCTGTTATAAATTCTACATTAGGAACTTTTTTTTGTGAAGATGAAAAATTAGGAGTATTAGAACTTGTTGATAAAACATATAGGGAATTAGAATCTCCAGATACTTTCGGATATGCTGCTGGTGTAAGTGGTTCTGCTGAATATAAGGAAGCAGTTAAAAAAAGTATATTTGGTACTCATTGCAAAGAAATATTAGAAAATGCCTTTGTTGATGTTGCTTCTACACCTGGAGGTACAGGAGCTATATATACAGCTTTTAAAGGATATGGAAATGACGGAAATACTGTTTTATTACCTGAATATATGTGGGATGCCTATGTACATATTACAGGGGCTAACAGATTAAATAATACTATATATAAATTATTTGATGGGGAGAAATTTAATACTAAAGATTTCTCTGAAAAAATGTTAGAAGTTGTAAAAAGAGATGGTAGAGTTCTAGCTGTTATCAATGACCCTTGTCAAAATCCTACAGGATATTCTCTATCTTTTGAAGAATGGAAGGAAGTTGTTGAAATTTTAAGAGAAGCTTCTAAATATGGAGAAGTTATTCTTATTAATGATATAGCATATATAGATTATGATTTTAGAGGAAGAGATAATGCAAGAGAATATATGAAACTATTTTTAGGACTTCCTGAAAATGTTTTGATTCTTTTTGCTTATAGTATGTCAAAATCTTTTACGAGTTATGGACTTAGAACAGGAGCTATAGTTGCTTTATCTTCAAGTAAAAAAGTTATAGATGAATTTACTGTTGTTGCTGAATATTTATGCCGTTCTTCTTGGTCTAATGTATCAAGAGGTGGAATGGCTCTATTAGTAAAAGCTTATGAAAATGAAAATATAATCAATGGTATTAATTCTGAAAGAGATAAATGGGTAGAAACATTGAAAAAAAGAGCTGAAATTTTTGAAAGAAAATCAGAAGAGGTCGGATTAAAATATTGTCCTTTCTCTAGTGGATTTTTCTTAACAATTCCTTTAGAAGAAAATAAAGATGAGATAGTAAATGACTTAAAAGAGAAAAAAGTATTTGTTCTTCCTATAAAAAAAGGAATTAGAATAGCTATCTGTAGTATCTCTTGTAAAAAATTAGAAATTCTTCCAAAATTAATTAAAGAATCTATAGATAAATTTAATAAATAAAATTATCATAAAAAATAAAGGTATTACAAAATTCTGTAATACCTTTTTTAATAAAAAATTTATTATTTTTCCATCTCTTATTTTTTAATATATAACTTTCTAATATTATATAAAATTATTATTTTAATTTTTCATAAAACTTTAAAGTAATCATTAATAATATAAAAAGCTAGAAAGAAATCTCTCTAGCTTTTTTATTTAGAAATTTTTTAATAATTATAATAGAATTTTTATTTATTATTAACCATTATATTTAAAATTACTTCATCAGTTACTTGCATTCCATCTTTACCTAAAATTCCTGTATTTTTAATAGTAGCTTCTACATCTCTTCCTATTATTCCTTCTCCAAATAATAATCTTCTATTTTTCTTAGCTGTATAATATGAATCAAAAGCACAAGAAATTCCACTTGCTATTTTTGTAGCACATGAACTTTTTGCTCCATCACAAATCAATCCTGACATTGTTCCTAATGTAGTTTCTACTGCCATTGCACATTGCTCTAATGTTAATCCATCTAAGAATGATATAGCTCCAGCTACTCCTGCACTAGCACACATAGCTCCACAATAAGCTGATAATCTTCCTATATTTGTTTTTATATGTATTGTTGTCATATGAGAGAAGAATAATCCTCTTATTAATTGCTCATATGGAATATTTTTCATTTCACAGAATTTTATTACTGGTAAAGAAGCTGTCATCCCTTGATTTCCACTTCCACTTGTTGTCATAACTGGTAAAGAACATCCGTTCATTCTAGCATCACTACCAGCACTAGCAAAAGAAGCCATATTATTTTTTAAATCATTTCCATAAATTCCTTCTTCAATTCCTTCTTTTATAGTTTTTCCTATAGCAATTCCATATTCTGTAGTTAATCCTTCTTTTGCTATAGCTGTATTACAGTCAATTACTTTTTTAAATATAGGCTCTATTAATGATAAATCTATTGTTTTTGCTGTATTATATATTAACTCTAAAGTTAAGAAACTTCTATCTGTCATTGGTGATTCTCCACCACACTTATCATCACATGAACATCCTATTACTTTTTCTCCATTTTTAGTAATTTCTGTGATATTTGTATGATAATGTTGAATCTCTACTGTAGCAACATCATTTCCACAAGTACCAGTCAATTTAATATATAATTTTACATCTCCTTTATTTAAAACAACATTCATTCTATTTTCAGATAAATATTTTCTAACTTCAGGTAATTTTGTTCTATCTACACCAGAAATAACCATTAATTCTTTTGTTGAATCTCCTAAAATAAGACCCATAGCTACTGCAGCCTCAATTCCTACCATTCCTTCTGAACTAGGAATTTTAACACTTTTTACATTTTTTATCATATTTCCAGATAAAGAAATTTCTATTTTTTCTGGAATATTTCCTAATATATCTCTTAATTTACTTCCAGCATATGCTAAAGCTATTGGTTCTGTACATCCTTCAGCAGGCACTATTTCTTCTTCTAAAATTGCTAATATTTTATCTAACATTTTATCCTCCTAAGAATTTTTTGACTTTTTATTATTAATATTAGCAATTTCTATACCATTTTTTATATCTATATTTCTTATATAAAAAAATATTTTAAATTATATTTTTTTCAAAATGAAAATATATCTTTTCTTTAGTTTTTCTTTTTGAAAAATTTTTTCAAAAAGAAAAAGGACTAAATTTCTTTAGTCCTTTTTTATCTCTAATAATTTTTATTATTATTTGATAATTTCTGAAACAACTCC